>JBGSHQ010000016.1:0-16226 GCA_041752095.1 Bdellovibrionia bacterium | reverse complement strand
CCCCCTGTGCGGCCGCAATATCTCCAAGCTTAAGACTTCCGAAAATCATCACGATTCCAATGATCGAAAGACCCATCGCGAGCTCATAGGAAATCATCTGCGCGGTCGATCGAAGTCCGCCAAACATAGCGTATTTATTATTCGAGGCCCAGCTTCCGATAATAATCCCGTAAACAGAAAGAGAAGTGACGGATAAAATATAAAGAAGACCCACGTTCAAATCCGCAATCTGAAAATGAACTGTCTTTTCACCAATCTGAATGGAGCTCGCAAATGGGATCGCAGCAAAGGTCATAAACGCTGGGATCAGCGAAACAACAGGAGCAATTCGGTAATAGAAAGGATTTACGTGTCCTGTAACGCGGTCTTCTTTCGTCATCATCTTAACCGCATCAACCAGTGACTGAAGAAGTCCGAAGGGGCCCATGCGGTTAGGGCCTAGACGTTTTTGCAATAATGCAGATCCACGTCTTTCAACCCAAACCATGATGGGTACAACCTGTAAAAGCATTACAACGATGAGACCAATTTTAAGTGCCATCGCAACAAGATCAAATGTTTCATATGATGGATTCACTTAAGCCACCCCTTCTTTCGAAAGTGCTGGGCTTAATGTCGAATGTGTCCATAACATTAATGTTTCTGATAAAAGTTTAGACTGCCCGGGTGGCGTTACTGCTCGACGAATTTTTTGTTCGCGCCCTTCGTAATTCACAATTGTTCCATCTTTTTCAGCAAAAGAAGCGCCTGGAAGAATGGCTTTCATTCCTTTCGCTTCTTTCTCTTGAAACACGCCAATACCAATCATGGTCGATACTCCATCTATTTTTGGAATCACAGCGCGACCCCCTCTTAAAATAACGACCGCGTCAGTCCCTGATGGTATAGAATCAAATCCTTTGATTCCCAGTTTTTCTAACCCATTTAGGTTTGATGTTTTCGACTTCCTCTTTAAAAACGAGTCAGCGGCTGCATCACCTGCGGGTGATTGAATCCCGGGTGTTCCATAATGAAATAAGGAAGATCCAGGAAATGCTCGAGGAGCAAAATCCATCATCAGTTTCGCTTCTTCTTGCGTGAGATCCGACCCAAGAAGAACAACAACTTTTTTTCCTTTAAGAAGTGTTTTCGAAGAAGCCATTGCGTCGTTCCAGGTTGCTTTAACTCCCGAAACCTGCGGAAAACTGATGCGATTTCGATCAACCGTATAGTGATAATTAAAGCGGCCTTCATCACAGAGCCAGTACTTATTAATTTCTAGATTCGCCCGAGGAACACATCGTTGAATGACGTTATTGTCTTGATGGATTTCCATGTTACAGCCCTTGGAGCATCCTTCACAGACGGTGGCCGTTTTTTTCAACATCCACGCCCGCTTGCGAAACCGAAAGTCTTTCAACGTTAGGGATCCGGTAGGGCAAATGTCCGCGTAATTTCCTGCGTAATCAGTTTCGAGAGGCCGACCGTCGATCGTGGTAATTTCGGTATTGTTTCCACGCTGTATTGCGACCATTTCACGCACTCCCGCTACTTCCGCTCCAAAGCGAATGCACCGAGTACAATGAATACAGCGATTCATATTCTTCTTAATCACAGGACCCATATCGAGGTCGAGATAAGTGCGGCGTTCTTCCGATGTTCTCATCTTTGAGTCACCGAACTTGAATGAGTTATCCTGTAAATCACACTCTCCCGATTTGTCACAAATCGGACAGTCGAGTGGATGGTTAACGAGGAGAAATTCCATGATCGATTTTTGATTTTGGATCGCTCGTTCGGACTTAGTGTGAACGATCATTCCTTCTGCTGCGGGGGTCGAACACGCCGTTTGGAGTTTAGGCATTTTTTCAACTTCAACTGCACACATTCGACACTGAGCGACGACGGTGAGTCCTGGATGATAACAAAAATAGGGAATTTCAACCCCAACCCTTCTTGCGATTTCAATTAGATTTTCGCCCGCCGAAAACTCAACTTCGCGGCCGTCAATAGTACATTTAGGCATGTTTTTCACCTCGGATATACGCCTCAAACTCAGGCCTGAATTTTTTTACAAAGCTAGCAACCGGACCCGCTGCCGCATCACCTAGCGCGCAAAGTGTTTTTCCATTAATATTATTTGTAATGTCCATTAAGAGGTCGAGATCTTCCATCTTTCCTTCGCCGTGCAGTATTCGTTCAATGATGTTTTCCATCCACTGACAACCCTCGCGACACGGGGTGCACTGTCCACACGATTCGTGCGCATAAAACTTTGTAATCCGCTGAATGAGTTTCACCATGCATTGGTCTTCATGAATAACCATGATTGCGGCTGATCCAAGCATTGAACCGATCTTCATAATGGGTTCAATATCGGCAACAACATCAATTTCATCAGCAGTTAAAACGGGTGCAGAAGATCCTCCTGGGATAACCGCTTTTAGCTTTTTACCGCCGAGTACTCCGCCGCAAACATCATAAATAATTTGTCGAAGCGTGTGACCACCCGATGGAAGCTCATAGACGCCTGGTTTGTTCACATGTCCTGAAACCGAGAAGAGACGTGTTCCACCCGATTTTTCAAGTTTTCCAAGCTTAGAAAACCATTCACCGCCCTTATTAATGATGAAGGGAACATCCGCTAATGTTTCTACGTTATTCACAATCGTTGGGCCACCAAAGGCTCCCGACTGCGCTGGAAAAGGTGGCTTAACTCGGGGTTCGCCCCTTTTACCTTCGAGCGAATTTAGCAGTCCCGTTTCTTCGCCACAAATATAGGCGCCCGCTCCGCGGTGTACCGTGAGATCGAAGTTAAAGCCCGATCCCATAATGTTTTTTCCTAAATACCCTTTTTCGTAGGCTTCATCGATCGCTGCATCGAGAAGCTTGGCTTCACGCGTGTACTCTCCGCGAATATAAATGTATCCAACACTCGATCCGATCGTGAAACCCCCGATAACCATTCCCTCAATGAGAAGATGAGGGGTATACCGCATAATATCTCGGTCTTTAAATGTTCCTGGCTCTGACTCGTCCGCATTACACACCAGGTATTTTGTTTTGGTGGATTGTTTTGGAATAAATCCCCACTTCATTCCCGTAGGAAATCCCGCCCCTCCTCGACCTCGAAGATTTGATTTTTTCATCTCGTCGATAATGGCGTCTGAACTCATTGAAAAAGCTTTTTTCAGCGCGGTGTAGCCATCCATTTTTGAAAGATAATAAGCGAGTGAACGCGCCTCCTCGTTGAAGTGCTGAACGTATAGTGTTTCGAATCCAGTCGGCTGTCCGCTCATAGCTTCCTCAGTTTAGTTTTTCGAGAATCTCATCCATTTTCCGGATATCGAGATTTTCAACGTAATCATTATTTAACATCATTGCCGGAGCCGTTCCGCATGCGCCCAGGCACTCTTCTTCGTGTAGCGTAAATTTTTTATCAGGGGTTGTTTGTCCCACGGCTATGCCAAGCTTCTTTTCACAATGCTCGACCACATCATAGGCTCCACGGAGACAGCACGCCACGTTCGTACAAATTTTCAGATGATATTTTCCAACCGGTTTTAAATTATACATTGTATAAAATGAAGCGACTTCTTTTACTTGGGCCGGGTGAATGCCAATGTATTCGCCAATTTCTTCCATTGTTTCTGGCGAAAGCCAACCGAGCTCATCTTGAGCCGCATGAAGCGCGGGAAGTAGAAGGGCAACCTTCGTTGGATAGCGCGGTTCAAGTTTTTTCATCGAACCATAGAATTTTTCAGAAAGTAGTTTTGCCATAAATTCCTTTATCGATCGAGTTCGCCCGCGATAACATTAATCGATCCGAGCGCCGCAACCATGTCGGCTATTTTTTCGCCCTTTACCATCGGACTCAGGCCTTGGAAGTGGTACAAGGATGGGCCACGGATTCTCATCCGGTGTGCTTTGGGGCCACCTTTCGAAACAATGTAAAATGCAAGCTCTCCATTGGCGGCTTCCATTTGGGTATAGGCTTCACCTTCGGGTACTTCGAAACCACCCATAAAAAATTTGAAGTGGTGGATGAGGCCTTCCATTGTGTTGTGTACAAGGGCTTTTTCAGGAATACGTGTCCGCTTATCGTCTGCCCAAATCGGCCCCGGTTTAAGGCGCTCACAGCACTGCTGTATAATGTTGAGTGACTGTCTGATTTCTTCCATCCTCACTAAATAGCGATCAAAGACATCGCCATTTCTCGCAACTGGAACATCGAATTCCACTTGATTATAGAACATCATCGGATCGTCGCGGCGGAGATCTACATCAATTCCTGCAGCACGGGCAACAGGCCCAGAGTAACTATATTTAAGGCAATCTTCTTTACTAAACGCGGAAATTCCTACCGTTCGCTGTAACCAAATTTTATTTCCGGTTAGAAGACTATCCATTTCATCAATGATTTTTCTCGTTTTCTTAACCCAGTCTTTTACTTCATCTTCCCAGCCAGTCGGGGCGTCATTCATCAAGCCACCAATGCGAGTATATGAAGTTGTTAATCTCGCCCCACAAAGCTTTTCAATAAGTGTGTATGCATCTTCCCGCTGATGAAATCCGTAAAGAAAAAATGAGAAGGCGCCCAAATCGACGGCGTTAATCCCAACACAGATTAAGTGGTCCGTCACTCTTGCGAGTTCACACGCAATCATTCGAATCCAGGTTGCTCGCTCAGGAACTGAGATCCCCATAAGGCGCTCAACCGCCATCGCATACGTTACGTTATTCATTAAGGCCGAGCAGTAGTTGAGTCGGTCTGTATAAACAATAAACTGGTGATAAGTACGGTTCTCTCCCAACTTCTCTTTCGCACGGTGGGTAAACCCAAACTCACAATAACTTTGTTCGATGGTTTCACCGTTAAGTTTTGCGACCATTCTAAGCGCTCCGTGCATGGCCGGATGGGTGGGTCCAATATTCACAATAAGTCGTGAATCACCCCATAAATCATCGGGGTCGTGTTCGACAGAGTAGTGTTGACCCAAACTTCCTAAATGCTTTTCAATCGCAGAAGAGTTTTTATTCATGGCTTTACCGATCTGACTTTTCAAGTAAATCTGCTTTGGGCGCTGGTGTATCGGGGAAGAGCTGGTAACCCCGAAGTGGGTAATCTTTTCGAAGGGGGTGACCGACCCATCGCTCGTCCATTAAAATACGGCGCATGTGCGGGTGTCCCGAAAACTTAATTCCAAACATGTCGTAAACTTCTCGTTCTGGCCAATTTGCCGCCATCCAAAGAACAGTCGCAGTGGGAACATCTTCTCCTTCGTTCACACGTGTCTTTACGCGAATCCGCGCCATATTTTCGTGGGACAGAAGATGATAAACCATTTCAAACCGAGGTGAGATTTCCTCGTCGGTGGCTGTTAGATCGGAAAGAAAGTTATACCCCATCGCTATTTTTAACTCTTCAAGTACGGCGATGAGTGATTCTTTTTTTACGTAAAGAATCGGCATGTCGGTTGGGTACTCTCTAGGGAACCGCACCTCTTCGATGGCGCCTGAAAACTTAGATTGAATAGTATTAATCTGATTTTTCCAAATCTCAGAATATTTATCAAAGTAGGATCCATAGAGTTCGGTAACCGGTGTGTTAATATCCATATTTATTCTGCCTTATATCCGGCGTCTTTAATTTCACCTGCCGTGCTTGTTTTAAATGGATGAAATAAGTTCAGTCTCTTTAAGGCCTGCTCGCGTCTTTGCGCCCGCGTTTCTCCCTTTTGAATCATGTCTTGTAGACTCATTAATCCATGGAGAACGCCTTCGGGCGATGGGGGGCATCCTGGAACATAAACGTCGACGGGAATAATCGTGTCGATCCCTTGGGTCACGGAGTAAACGTTAAAAATCCCACCGCTCGAGGCACAGGCTCCCATTGACATTACCCATTTAGGTTCTGCCATTTGTTCATAAACAGTTCGAAGAATTGGGGCCATTTTTGTGTTTACGATCCCAGCAACAATCATCATATCCGCTTGTTTTGGCGAGAATCGAACTGCTTCAGCTCCAAATCTTGCCATGTCATAATCTGAGCAGAGCGTTGCCATCATCTCAATTCCACAACAGCTTGTTCCAAATGGGTACGGCCAGAGAGAGTGTTTTCGTCCCCAGCTCACGAAATCATCAAGCTTTGTTGTAAAAAATACTGCAGATCCGTCTTTCGACATATTAACCGCTCCCCATTATTCTTATTCCCACTCTAAGGCACCTTTTTTTAGCACGTAAAAATATCCGACGAGTAGGATCCCGACAAAGAAACCCATCTCTAGTAAAATGAATGTGTTGATGCTGAGGTATTCACGATAAATCAATGCAAACGGAAAAAAGAAGATCGCCTCAACATCAAAAAGCAGAAATAAAATTGCGACAAGGTAGAAGCGCACCGAAAAGCGGTGCTTCGTATCGCCCAACATCGGAACGCCGCACTCAAAGGGCGTGTCTTTAATTTTGTTCTTAATTTTAGGCCCTAAAAAACTGGATAGGCCAACTATGACAGTCCCAAGGCCGAGCCCCACTCCAAGTAAAATCAGTACAGGTAAGTATTGCATCTCTATGCTTTCCAATCAGATTCGAAATTTACTTTAGCCAAAACTATAGTCCGGTGGAAAACCACGTTCTAGTACAAAGTTTTCACCAAAGCGGAAATGCAACGCTGCTACTCACCCAGTTCAACATGGGTTCAGCAAAGACAGAGAATAGGGCTAAAGGAAAAATTAAGCCCAGTAGCAAAACCCGATGGGTCCAAGAGATTGAAAATGCCATTTGCCTCTGACGCAGTCCATATACCCATGGATAAACCCAACGAAAGGCTGATATACCAACAAGTACAAACGAAATAAGAGCAACAAGTGCAAGACCGTTCCACTGATGTCGCGCTGCAGAGCTGATTAGAGTAAACTTCGAAATAAAACCAGGTAACGGAGGTAGGCCGATCACACACAATAGAAAAAAGAGGAGGGCAATCCCTTCGGGAACAGATCGGGAGAGTGAGATTTCATCGTCACTTTTTTGACGGCGATCTTCAAAAAATGAAAGTGTAGCAAACAAACCCCCAATCATAAAAATCTCGGTAGCCAGCCCTAATAATATAGAGGCGAATCCAATTTGATCGAGTGCAAGCAAACCGAGAAGATAAAACCCGCTCTGTAAAACTAAAACGCCCGCAAAAATTTTTCGGGTGGCCGTTTGGCGAAAAACATAGAGCGCGCTCAATAAAAGCGTCAGTCCACAAATGACGCTAAGAACGGGCAGCCAATTTAGGGTGTTAATGGGTATCCAAAATCCTGGGTTCTGACTTTCGCGTGAAAACTGAACTACAACAACCCGTACTAAAATACCAAATGTTGTAATACGAAATAAACAAGATGCAAAGGCGGTGGCGGGCAGGGAGGCTCCCTCGTAAGAGTCCTTCGCCCAAAGCTGGGATGGAAAATAGGTTCCAAAAAAACCAAGCCCAATAAGTATCAAAGAAAAACCCACAGAATAAATTCGGGATGAAATGCCCTTTTCAATAATTGCCGTGTGAATTTTATACAAATCAAACTCATGAGTTACAGAATAAAAAAGGATTACTGCGAGGCTTGTTAAAATAAGAGAATAGATCGCGGAAATATTCCCCTTAAAAGACGCCTCAATTGCTTTTCTGTCTGTTTTTTTCAGTGAAAGTAGAAGCGAACCCAAAACGTTTAAAGAGAACATTAGAAATATAATCCAAATCCAATTTGCGGATGACACAACTAGCATCCCAAGCGCCGTAATTCCTAAGATAAGTGCCGCATGTTCTGTACGATTTTCAAGAGAAACTTCTTGCGACTTTCGATCGGCTAACAACCCGATCAGAGCCGTTAATAAGAGTAATGTTTTAAGGAAAAGAGAAAATCCATCATTAATAAAATTAGCGTGGCCGAAGCGTCCTGGGCCCGCAGTATAATTGAATAGAAGTTGTACGAGTGATCCAAAAACACTAATAAGCGCGGTGGGTAATATTATACGAACTCTTTCGCCGTGATATCCCACCTCACCTAAAATCAATCCGGTAGCGGCCAGAATAAGATACACTTCGGGAAGAAAAAGGATCAGTTCCTTTATCATTTAGTTAGGGCTCCCTTGTGCAAGAATCCTCATAACCGTCATTTTTACACCCTCAACAAGGGGTGAGGGGATAAATCCCGTCGTGACGATGACAAAAACAAGTGGAAACAATACCACACGTTCTCGAAATGTCAGTGCGGATAAACTCGCAGTCTTTTGTTCCCCTAGAAAGATTTGACGAAAAACCTGAATCAAAAAACCCGAAACGACTGTCGCCACCACGAGTGAAACAATAATAATGCCGGGGTGATAATTAAATGAACCCATTGAAAGAAGGGAATAAGAAATAAATCCGATCGTCCCTGGAACTCCAACGAAACAAGCGAGTGCAATAAGGGTACTTACCCCAAGGTCTGGTAGAGTTTTCATCACTCCGGAAAGTTCCTCGGTTAAATAAGTTTTTGATCGATAGTGCAAAATTTCTGATGAAAACCCCCATATGGCTAACCCAACCGCGGTTGAAAAAAGGATAAACTGTGACCCAACGAGTCCCGTTTGAAGACCGGTCCCAACACCGATTATCGAAAATCCGGTTGCGATTGATGAGAATGAAACAAGAATACCCCGCAGATCTTTTTCCTGGAGTAGAGAAAGAGTCCCAAAGATCGCCGTGATTATTCCAGCCCCCATTAATAAATCGAGATGTGATCCAACGCTTTGAGGAAAAAGTTCGTAACCGATTCGTGTAAATACCGTTACAGCGACTGGATATCCTGCCAGAAGTGTTGCGACTCCAATTGAAGCGGGGGCGCGCAAGATTAAACTTCTACACCATCCATGGACGGGCCAAATCGGGGCTCTGAGTGCGAGGGCGAATGTAATAAGCCCAAATGCAATTTGATTCATTTCAAAACTAACTCCAAAAATTTCTGCGGTCTTTCCCACAAGTTTTCCTCTTAAATCACCGATTAAGAAGGTGTGAGGTTCAAGTCCGTGAAAAATAATGAGAACGCCTAAAAACAAGCTCGCGCTCGCGACAAGTGAAACTGAGATCATGCGAAATGAAGCTTTTTCCCTGCCTTCATCCCCCCAAATCGACGAAAGAAAATAAAGGGGCACGGGAATCATCATTAAAAAGAATATCAAAAGGAATAAATCTACGGAACAAAGTGCCCCAAGAATAGCCGTCTCTAAAATGAGTAATAACGCGTGAATTCCTCTGCGTGCAAAAGATCGGTTCCATTCAGAAATAATCAAAAACGGAAAAATAAGTGCCGTCGCAAGCGTAGGTAATAAATTTAATCCGTCGACTTCGAGCGCAAAATGAATGGAATAAGACTTAATCCAATTCACGATAAACTGAGGAGTTTCAATTGGGTTCTGAGGATCAATCTCAGAGAAAAGGATACCCGCAGTAACTGCGCTTATAACCGTTGCTAAAATCGCAACGGTTCTACAAAAAAGAGGTCTTGGATTTAAAACCTGTAGAATGGCTCCAATCGTGGGTGCAAAAACAAGTATAGGAATCAAACTCTTCACAATCATCTCCTTAACGAGCCAAATAGATGGATAAAATTAACACCCACCCGATGGCGAACCATGCATAAAGGCGAACATTTCCACCATGAAACCACTGAACAACTTTTGAGGGGGCAGATAAAAAATAGGCATATTGATTTGACGTAACTCGATCTGTTGCCGTATTTGCCTTTTCGCCTGCGAATTTAAGCTGATTAAATCCTGTTAAAACGATGGAAGGGATAATCTTTTCCCAGACTTTTAGGAAAACTTTTTCTTCTAAAAATTTTCCGGGCTTAATCAAAAAAGCCGCCCATTTTTTTGAAATGAAAACTAGGCCAAACACACCTCTTGCTGCGATACCTGCTCGTGGGTAGGACTTCGAAAAAGGAAAAAGTTCTGACTGCCTTGAGATAAAAGCTCCTAGGAGCCCCCCAATTAAAATGGCGGCATGGATCGATCCAAAACCTGCCCAATTTATTTTTGCAGTTTCCGTAACTAGACCCGATACCCACGGCCAGTTTTTTGCTTGATCCAACCAGTCCGACACATCTGGAATAGCTCCACCCGACCACCGGCCCGACAAAACGGGCGCTAGACCCAGCAGTGCGAATAATCCAAGGGTAATCCACTTAGCGGGGGAATTTCTTGCATTTGCTGTTTCACCGCCGCGCAGGAGAATTCGAAAACCAAACGCACTGAAAATGATCCAAATAATGATTGCGCCGATACACAGCGCCGGTCTTTCTTCGATGAGTGAAAAAAACTCTACGATTCCACCACTTGTGGACCAACCTATAAACCCAAGTGACCCCAAAAAGAAAAAGCCTGCGGCTGATTGGTCTGTGGCCTTTCGATCGTGGTCGAATGCAATAATGAGTCCGCAGTAAGCAATGAATGAACCTATAATAAGTAACAAAGCGTTTCCTGAACTAATGGATGGGAAAACAAGTAAAACCATCAGCGGGGTGTTTGTTAACCAAAAATAAATTGCACTCCGCTTACTTTCTAAAAATGCAAGCACTACACAACTGCCCATTAAAATGAGGAGGGCAGCCCACTCGAGTCCAAATCCTAAAACTGTGTCATGTATGTTTGGATAAAGTCGGTATAAAACAATGAGAGCAGACCAACCCCCGAGCCCCTCCCCGATGATCACCTCTTCTTCGTAAAAACCAGAGCGTTTTTCATGCAGAAAAATCGAGCTGCTCATGGGTAAAAAACTAATCAAAACTCCTACGAACAGTAAGATTACCGCGATGAGTCCCGTCGGATTTTTCATTGCTTCGACTAGATTGTTTTCATTAAAAAAATCAAGGTGAGTGCCCGTTGCCGCTAAGCCTGAGGCGCCAACGGTTGATATTAATAATCCAATCCATGTGCGTTTAGCACATACAGCCCATCGTAGGTCATTATTTTTGTTTTCGCTTTTTTCTTCCACGCTAAATAGGATTGGAACAATTTGTGTAAATGATCCGATCCCAAGCCCAATCGCGGCCACCCAAAAGGTCTTTGCTGTCGCAACAATAGAAAATGCCGCCCAGCAAAGTCCCATGGCAGAAATAATAGCGGTCCGAGGCCGGTTCCTAATGACCACAGAAAGAAGGAGAACACCCATCACCAAAGAACTGAGAGCCGCCAATGGGTCGAGAATAAATCCAATATGAAGGCTTTCGGGAAGATCCTTTCTAAAAAGCCAATGGACGATGGGCCAATCGAGAGAATCAAACCCATTAAAAATATATGTCATTAATGTTAAAAGGCCCGGTAATAAAATTACGGGAAGTAAAATAGACTCTGCTTTTTGGGTCTGTTTATGAAAAATGAGTGCCCCAATTGCGACTGAAATTGCAAATAAAATTGCTACTATGAAAGCCGGCAATAAAGCTGCGTTCAGCGTGAGGGTTTCATAATTAATCACCGCTTAATTTCCTCATTTTCTTCCCAGTTCACATTTTTTTTTGCGTAATATTGTCGGAGCGACAAAACCAACAAACTCAGTAAAAGGGGTGTGCATAGGAAGCTAAAAATCCAAACTAAAACGGGCGCTTCTTTGCTGTCACCCTCCTGAAATACGACGATTGCAGCCATGGTAAGAACACTCTGCATTAAAATGAGTGCCGAAAGAATGGCTCCAATGACGGTTCTTTTCAGGCTGAACCCTAGGCAACCAATAGCAAGAAGTGGAAGAGCATAGGCTGGATGAAAGATCATTTTCCTCCCTCGTCAGTTTTAGTCCAGGACGGTCGTCCAATCGTTGCGATTAAGATAATAAAGACAAAAAGAACGAATCCCATTATCCAGAATAGTTCTGGAAATTTTAGGTTGATCTGGCTCGCAAAAAATCCATTTTCAATATCGGGCCTAATCCCTTCTCTGGGAGCTAACTCGCTGAATGCGAAACCCATAACCGCAGTAAGGGTCAGGGCCTGGCCAATACCAAAAATCCAATTTCTGATTGATATCTTTTTTTCTAATTGATCAATTTCTTTAGAACCATAAAGAGATGAAAACAGTTTTAGTGCTGTTGCACTGGCTATAATAAAGAAGCCGTTTAAAAGTGAAACCAATTCAAAACCTAGAATAAGTAAAAATACGGATTGAAGTACTCCAAGCGATAACCAACCCAGGATTGCTTTTCTAGGCGAAGATGCGAGGACACTAAATAGAGCGATGAGAGAGGAGATAATGAGAAGGGTCGTCAAAAGTAATTCTTTCATTGGTAGTCACCTCGCCGCGGGGGTTCGCCTCTTCCAAACGATTCGATCATTTCTTTCTTTACCTGGGTTGCGCCTTCATATTTTTTTGAATGCGTCAGCGAGTTCGTGGGGCAAACTTCCACACAAAGCCCACAGAAAATGCATTTTGC
Organism: Bdellovibrionia bacterium; assembly: GCA_041752095.1. Classification (GTDB taxonomy): domain Bacteria; phylum Bdellovibrionota; class UBA1018; order UBA1018; family UBA1018; genus JACMQW01. Next base: position 3,811 of record JBGSHQ010000016.1, on the reverse strand, counting down.
GTGATCAATATCGAATAGCGAAACCCATTCTTTCTGTGTTTCATCAAGCCGTTCGCTCTCAATAACAAAACAGTCCACGGGACAGGCCTTTGCGCAGTCTCTACACCCAATGCATTGTTCAATATCGTTTTGTATGAGACCGCGTGTTCTGGGCGGTAGATCGTCTATTGTTCTCGACGAAACAGGGTCTGGATATTGCTCTGTAACTTCCTTTCGTAAGGTGTTTGGGTTTACGTTAAATAAGTAGGGCAAAGAAGCTGAGAGTGCTCTAATGAGGGAGTTCACTCCATCGAACAGGATTTTAAACGCATTAATGATAGAGCGTATAATACTTGCCTTCATGATGAACCTCCCACTAAAGCAAGTTGGGCCCAAATCACCTCTCCGATTAAGGATAAGAGGGCTAGGGGTGTGAGAACTCGCCAGCAAAATTCCGTCATCTGATCTTGTCTAAGTTGCGGCATTGCTCGTGCAACAACGCGCAAGACAATATATAAAAGACTTGCCTTAACGAGCGAGCTTACAAGCTGAAACGCAGACCACATAAAGCTGGTGTCGGATATTTCTCGCGTGTGTTGTCCGCCTAAAAAAAGTGCAGAGGCTAAAATACACCAAGCAAAAAGCGAATAAAACTGATCAACATTAAACCGGGCAAGTGAGGATCCGGCGCGATGTCGCATTCCGCGGTCAATACTATGAAACGGCGGAAGCTGAAGTGCTACGAGACCAGAAAAGAGAAAAACAAAAAAACCCAAAAATCCAAAAGGGCTAGAAAAAACACCCCAGCTGAGGGGCCCATGTGACTGGGATGAAAGTATTGTGGACCAGCGCCCACTTCCAACTCGAACAACTGAAATAAAAACAGAAATCATGGCCGGCACCCATGAAGACAGCCACAAGAAGGCTTGTCGGTGCGCTAAAATTTCGTCTTCTAGATCTATGGAGCCATCACTTGCAAAAAGTGAAATTAAAAAGAGTACTCCGAAACAGGCAAACGGAATAAATACGCTACTGTCACTATCGAGAAAAATCATTGCTGTTCCAAAAGGAAGAACGGCAAATGTTGAATAGAGTGCCGCAGTTTTCAGGTGCGGTGAAACCCTCCTGAAAACTGTTGTTTCAATTTTTTTTTCTTTGTTTTCGAGTTTTAAGGTGTCAGCAAGAACCTGTAATAATCCTTTTCCATGCGTCCGATTAGGTCCAACTCGCGCTTGAAGATCCGCAGCAAGTTTTCTCTCAAAAAATCCCAATAAAAAATAAAGCGGAAAGAGAACTAAAATAAAGAAAAAGAAAAATGAAATCAATAAAATGACTAAAACGGGTGTTTGTTCAGACAGCCCAAAAAGAGCGTTCCATCCGTAAGATGAGGTTGTAATTGTAAAGTCAGTTAGACCATTCATCGATCAACCTCTGCCATAGAAAGATTAAACGAGGACAGAACGACAGGAAGATCTTGAAGCGTGGCACCTCTAAGAATTTCGGGAATGATTTCAATGTTTGATGCTGATGGCGTTCTCCATTGAACTCTCACTGGGTGAAATCCCCCGTCAGAAACCACATGACATGCAAGCATTCCACGAGGAGATTCAACTCTTGAGTAGGCTTCGCCTGCGGGAACTGCAAATTCAAATTGCGTATGAAGTGCGAGAAAATCACCCGCGGGGACTGCGTCTACTGCATGCGATAATAAAAGTAGACTCTCGCGAATTTCTTCAAGTCGGACCATCACCCGGTCAAACCCATCTCCCGTAGTTCCCCGGCTTCCCATACCCAGGGGAACTCTAAAATCAAACTGCTCATAACCGGAATAGGGCTCCGCTTTTCTAACGTCGTATCGTAGTCCGCTTGCTCTTGCGCTCGGCCCAGTTAAGCCTTTGAATTGGGCAAGCTCAGTTGATAAAATTCCCTGCCAGGCCAGGCGATCTACAAAAGCCCGGTTTTCAATCATCAAGGCGTGATACTCTCGTAAACGAATTTCAATGAGTCGAGTCGTTTCATGAATTCTCTCAATAAAACCCTCGGTAATATCCGCTGCGACGCCACCGAATCGAAAAAAGTTGGGATTAAACCTTCTGCCCGTCATGAGTTCAAAAAGGTCTAAAATAAGTTCTCTTTCTCGAAAAATATAATGTGAAACGGTCTCAAAACCTGTGGCAATTGCCAGGCGAGATAAAAAATTTAAATGAGAGCCCACTCTTCCCAGTTCACAAAGAATCAGGCGAATTGTTTGTGCTCTACGAGGAACTTGAATATTACAAATTTCTTCAACCGCGATACAAAACGCGAGCTCTGTAAATAGAGGAGTTTCGGGTTCGATTCGATCAATCGAGACCATCGAAGTAAACCAATTCCGCTTTTCAGAACATTTTTCGAGGCCTTTATGCAAAAATCCCGTTTCAATTTTTGCGCTTCGAATAAGGTCACCCTCAGTTTCTGCAAAAAGCTTAAAAACACCCGGCAATAGTGGGTCTGAAGGCCCCCAGCTCAAGTGGGTATTCTGGGAATGAAGGCGTTCACGACTATAAATCATGTTCGCTCCCTTTATTCGTCCACTCGTAACTTTTTCGTAAAGGATATTCGCCCTTTTTCCATAGCGATCGAATGATGCTAGGATTTTTATTCCCATTTTCAAAGGTCACACCGAAAAGGGGGCCCTGTTCACTTTCAAACACCCCTGCGTGCGGCCATATCCCCTCAACGGATGGGTGATTCGCTATACCGCTGTCTTGTGGAACCGGAATCGATGTTCTTAAAACAAGGGTAGTATCCTGGGATGTTGAGCGCAAAAAATAGCTTAAAAAAAAGCGTCCCTTCGCTTCATAAATAGACATGTTTTCTAAAATATCCATTCGGAAGGTCTCTTCCATGCGTAGCCAAGCGGCCGCCTCAATCATTCTTGCCGAACTTACTTCGAGCATCGTCTCTTCTGAACGACCAAAGTTTTTGGTTTGAGAGTCTTGGTTAAAAACGCTTTCAAATTTTTTAAGGCGCGCGGTCATTCACACCTTTCATTCTAATTTTCTTTTGTAGCTGAATAAGCCCATCCATAATCGCTTCGGGTCGGGGTGGGCATCCAGGTACATAAACGTCCACGGGGATGATTTCATCCAGCGGTTTAGGTTTTGAATAGGAAACTCGATCACTAAACGCTCCGCAGGTTAAGGCACAAGCTCCAACGGCCATAACGTATCGGGGTAAGGGCATTCGAGAGTAGATTTCTAGAATCACTCCGGCCATTTTTTCAGTAACTAGTGTGTTCACAATCAAAAGATCGGCTTGCTCCGGATGCGCCTGGGGCAAACATCCAAATCTTTCTAGATCATATCGACAGGCTTGTGCCGAAATGAGTTCATCTGCGCAACATCCCCCGCCCACAGAGTAATACCAAAGAGAGGATGCTTGAGCCCATTTTGCTACATTTTCGATTGGGTCGGAGAATATGCTCATAAGCCCACTTCATCTTTAGATTTGGGTGCGCTCCATGAAAGATCTCCTTTTCGAAGCACATAAAAAAGCGCGATGAGCATTGAGGTTGATACTCCAACAAGTGCGAAGACGGAACTCAGCCCTCCCTCGGTTCGTAGGCCGAAAAGCATGGGTATCATGAGAAGTGCGAACCCAAAGAACCCGAGAAAAAGAAGCGCCGCAAGGTGAAACCGCATTGAAATGGGCGAACTCAGAGGGTTGGGAGCGGGGGGATTACTTATTTCTTGCCGCTTTATTTGACCTTTTTTTGCTCCAATTCGCCAAATTTGGGACAAAACAAAGGGGATAAGTAATCCCAGAATTACCGAGATCGGAAGAGCACACG
>JBGSHQ010000015.1:0-7631 GCA_041752095.1 Bdellovibrionia bacterium | reverse complement strand
TATTCTGAAATTCGTCCGTATCTTCGAACAGTCGAAACGAACCGCGCGCTACTGCTTTTAAAATCTTCTCTCTCTCAGGAAGATTGGCGTTCTCTTTTTCTTTCAAAAGTTTTCGGTAAATGGCGTCGAATCGGTGCAGAAGGGTATTTGGGATGTCTTCCATAAGCTCATATCTAGTTTCGCGACAGGGACGCGGGAAGTCAATTGAATGAAAGGAGACCCGAGTTTTTCATGATACATTTAATCCATTCTCACAATAGAGTGGTAATTTTTTGACGAATTATTCGTTGGTCGCCGAACCGAATCGACTCTAAAATTTATACTGTTAAATAGTAAATTCATTCTAACTCTTACGTAAGGACCCGCTATGAAACTAAAATATGCACTCGTCTTATTTGCTTCACTCACCTACGCCACTGCTTTCGCTGCTGACCCTAAAGCTGCAGAACATAAAGCAGCAGAAAAGCATCCGACCCATAAGCATGCCGATAAGTGCGGCCATAAAGCTGAGAAGCATGGCGATCATACCGACTACGAACATGACGGCCACCACCACAAAGCCCATGGCGACCATAACGACGAGTGCAAGGGACCAGAAGCAGATGCTACGACTACCGCTCCTGCTGCAGAAGCTCCAGCTAAAAAATAATGTCGCAGGAATCCCGCCTCGTCTATTCCACCGATCCGAAGCTGAATCAGAAATGCCCGAAGTGTAAAGAGGTCGTTTCTGAGTGCACCTGCACGCCAGAAGCCGACCCAAAAGCATCAAAATTCGTGGCGGTCCTTCGCATGGAGAAGCAAGGACGAGGCGGGAAGACTGTGACTGTTATTGATCGACTCCCTAAGAACGAACTCTACTTAAAAAATCTCACCTCACTCTTGAAAAAAAAATGTGGGGCTGGCGGAACATACATCACGACAGGAAAAGATGGAGTGATCGAGATCCAGGGCGATAAGCGAGAGCTCATTCGAAAAATTCTCACGGGCGAAAATATTTCTCATAAGGGATAAATTAACCGAGCCGCAAATCCGAAATCACTCAGTACATGGAACTTGAGTGAGAGTTTCAAATTTATAAGTGTCGTAATTTTTCACTGTTTCCCCATTGCTATCGACAGCAAAGTGATCAATACCAAACCAATTTTTTCCACTATCCTGCAAAGTTAAGTCAATTGTATCGAGATTACATTGCTGTGGAGTGACATGAGAACCACCCGAAGAATGAATGTAAAACTCAAAATCGAAGATTTCTCCGCCACCTAAATCCCAAGTTACATACAAGTCACAAGAAGGTTTTGCATAGGTCGCCAATGCTGTTTTCGTGAAAGTCTTCCCTTGAGCGTTTGTAAAACTTGCGCTGTAAACAGTACCATAATCTAAGCGAGACAAAAGGGGCTCTAATTTTAAACGGTAATCAATACCTTGATTAGAGGTTAACTTATAGCATCCACCTAAACCTACCGCGCTAGCCGCACCCGAATTGAATAAACAAATAAGCGAAGCTAAAATTGCGAACACCTTCATAAACATTCCTTTTTATAATGAAAAAATAAAGAACTTCTATGTACATAAACTTAGTTTGTTATAATTTGGCACTTCTAATGAACCTTAGTCAACAACTTATAAATGGCCAAAGCAGTCTGAGTGAGTGACATTGGGCATGTACTAACTCTTTGCTTGAGGTGCCGATCTTGCTTTCATAATTTAAAACTGAATTATCTTCACGCGTCAGGGGGCATACAGGAATAGATTCTATTCACCTTAAAAAAAGGGCTGAGAAATGAAGTCTTAAACTCATTTCTCAGCCCTTTTTAATTTAGAATTCTGGACTTATTCTTTAGCGAATCGTCGAGTAACCACGCTCATCAGAGATCGATTCACCCAAATCGGCCCAATCAGAAAAAACGCCGCATTTTTCATGAAGCTAGGATTTCTACCTTCGATTTTATGCCCGTAGATCTGGACCGCCCAACAAATGATAAAAAGTGCTGTGCTGATGGCAAGGAGTCCGCCGGTCTGAGCGAGAATGGAAATGAGTGCCAGATTCACTGCACTTATAACCATCATACCAAGCGCATCAGGGATGCTCATTCGAAAATAAAATACGAGCGCAAGGCCCACTGCGATTGTCGCCCAATTCATTTCCGCGAAGCGGTGAAAGAATTCGGGCGTAGGTGCCAACCATAAAAGCCCAAGCGTTGAAAACGTAATCAGTGGAACACAAATTTTATGAATGATCCCATTCGTCGGATGCTGATGGGAGCTAGCGTATTCGGTGAGCCATGAATCGAGTGAGCGCATTTAGAATTCCTCCTCTTAGGTGATTAAATAATTATAAAATTATACTGTCAAAGAAGCAAACGACTCACCCTAAATTAGGCATGAGTTAAAATGTCTCACTCGTACTCAGCGTGGGTAAAATTGCTACGTCAATTTTCTAGTATAAGCCCGAACCCGGTTCATCCCGCCATCAGGATAAACCGTTAGTTTTAACTGTGACATCGGCTCACTCCCACTCAACTGAAACGCAATCGTGTTTCCAGCAAAAACTTTTACTTCAGTCTTAGGAACAATAGGAACCCATGCTCCCTTTATAAGAGCCTGGATGCTGAGTGAACGAGGATTGTTATTAACGAAGTAGGTAAACTCAACTTCAATCCGGTGAATAACAGACTCACGCCCAAGTCCGATCGTCCCTTCTTCGGTGTGACCTGGAACACGACTCCTAGCCGATTCGAAACCATCAAACATATTTAACGGTGGAAACGGTGAAAGGATCTGAACAGCTGGACCATAATGTTCGTTCGATGCATGAAGAATTTTTCCACCATACGCAGAACAAGCGATGTCCACTTCAGAACCTTTAGGAACTCTAGCCCAATTTTCAATCACCTTTCAGGTGTAATCGAAAATTTAGCAGTGAGCGGTTTAACGGAATGCGGAATAGGATATTTAAACCGTTCGGATTTTGCTGAATCTGAAGTTAAATACTTTTTTTTCTCAGATTCAGGTAATTCATCATCATAGATACCGATTCGAGTAAACCCACCGTCAGGAATCATCGAAACACGGTAAAGAGAATAAGTTTTAGAGTTCTCGATGCGAATTCGTTTTAGGGAGTGGCCGAGAAGTTCCGTTTTAGGAATTAAAGTCAACCACTCCTCTTTCTCAGAATTTCTAGCCTGGAGAATGGCGGCAGGAGCATGATTTCCGTCATGAAACTCGGTCGAAAAGGAAATATACTTCACTGTAACTGGAGCTTTTGTCTCCAGGATTAAAAAATCCTCGGGGAGCGGATTATGCCTGACGCTCTCCCAGCTATCCATCGTCTTTCCTTGGAGTCCATAGAGTTCAGGATCAAAAACAGGAAACCTCGGCGAAATAAAATTCTCAGCGCGCGCAAACCTCTGGTTACTCACATAGATAATCCGAGCGCCCACTGCACGGTTATACTTCGAAAAAGGATCAATCTCACCAGGAGCTAGAATCGCCTCAGGCAGATCCGCTTCGAAATTTTTAAAAATTAAGTCGCGATAAGCCCGGTTCACAATTTCTTCACTCGGAACATTTTTCGTCGAGAACTGAACCGAGGGAAAGTTTTTATCCACTCCAGAAATGGAAAGCTCTTTTAATAGAACTTGCGCAACCTCTACGACGAAGAGAACGCCGTTTAAATCTCCGTTCGAGAGGATCGTAAATCCTTTACCCTGATCTGGGCCCTGAAAACAGTGAACGAATAGAGCACGGAATCCATCATTTGCGCCTTGATGAACTGCGAGACGGTTACTCCCCGCTTCGGCGATAAAAACGCCTAGCCCCAGATTAACTCCCATAAACTCTTGGCTTGTGGGATCGCCTCCACCTAAAACTCGAACTGCCGTTTCATGTGTAATTGGCCCTGAGCCTTCGAGATTATGAAAAGCGTGCGTGAGTGAAACTAAAAAGGAGGTGATGTCAGATGCCGAACTCATCGCTCCGGCTGCAAATCCAGGGAAATTTAACCGACCACCCTGAATCGATTCGCCAGAAGATAAGTATCCATTCGATAATTCGCCATCACCCGTTTTACCGTGATCGAAGTTAAGGGTGGATAAGCCAAGCGAGGTCAAAAAGGACCTCATCACTTCAGTTATCGATTTTTTTTCTAAGCTTTCAATTAAATGCTCGAGAACAAGAAAACCACCGCCTGAATATTTAAAAACTCGACCAGGCTCGTTTAATACAACGACTCGTTCGTAATTAAATTTATCATTACCATGCAGTAATTCACTTAACCCCGGCATCGGTTGGTTTGCAGGGATTCCATTCACATAATGCATATTCAGAGCATTATGCTTCATTAAATTAAGGATACTCACCCGGGCTGCCCATTCGGGATGATCCTTAACGAGTGAAGTGAGTCTAAAATTTGAATCCGTCGTCTCGAGTAATGCATTTACAGAAGCATCAAGCCCGATGCTTCGTTTTCGGAAATATTCTAAAGCAAAAACAGAAGCGATCGTCTTGCTGAGCGATGCAATTTCAAATGCGGTGTTTGGAGTCGCGGGCACGCTACCCAATACGGCCTCACCTACTGCTATGCCCTGGACCTTACATCCAGGCTCAACGACCGATACTGAAGCGCCCACTACGCCATGTTTTATCCGTAATCGATCAAGAGTTTCAGCCAGAGAAGTTTCACGAAGAGATTTGAGTCGCTTTAAAGAAATCTCCCAGAGTGCGTTGCGCGCATTCTGTAACTCTTGGTCGGGAGTATTCCTTAAACGACGTGTTAGATCAGATAAAATCTCAGACGCAGATTTTCCCTGGGCCGAAATCAGATATTTAAACCCAAAGCGATCAAGGTAAGTTCGTCCGAGAATGAGAAGTTCATTCTTAATGGAATCACCTTCACCAAGAACACGAGCCTGTTCCTTCGCAGCAATGGCATCGAGTCCCTTTTTTGGTTCTCCGATATCGCCATGAAAACGTGCAGCCTCATTCACATCACTTACGCTAAAGGAGTGAATTAACTTCTGAGCGTGCTCAAGATCCGTGAAAACGAACGCTGACATTTCCTGGGCAAACCGAACAGAACCGCAGACCGAAAAATAGGAATCAAATCGTTCGACATTTTTTTCAATCCGAAACTTCTCAGGATCAATCGCAATTGCCCACTTCCAAGGGTCATCTGCCTTCCGCGCTGATTCGACCGTAAAAGGAAGAAGAAGTTCTGTAGCAAACTCCACCGGCCGACTTGCGGTCATAAGCCTCACCATGAGTTGGTATGCGACGGGATACCATTTCGAAGTACGTTCGCTCCATTTTACTTGGACGATCTTCTTCGCATCTGAAAGGTCTTTACGAATAAAGTGCATTTCTTCATGAGCGATTCGTAAAAAATCTTCGATGGAAACTCGCCCATGATGGACTTCATGCCACACTTCCCACCGAGAGCGCTCAGCAGTGGCAAGGTCATCCATCACGCGTACTGGCACTCCACCAATCTCTGCAGGCAGGGCTACACATCCGTTACCAGATAACCAGTCGGTCAAATACTGGAGGGATTGGAAAACGTTATAGCGAACTTCCTCTAAATCATGGTTCGGGATCGTGTCGGAGACTTTCAGATCCGCAACAACGAGTGACCGCGCATAGAGTGGATCATCAACAGAGAGTCCAACGAGATCGGGCCCATGAATAAAGTGTAGAATTTCTTCCTGATGCTCTGGCAGAAGAAGTCCTCTAACTAAGGATTCTAACTTCGATGAATCGCCGCACTTCGACTGTCTCCACGCTTCGACGACTGCTATTCCAATTCGAACGAAATCGGGGTGAGCAACCCAGAATCCTGTGAGGTTCCTCTTAAGCTGGGTGACGACGTCTTTAAAAAAACCTTTCATCGTAATCTGGAACGAAGGGCTCCACAGATTTCCATCAATGGGCAGAACTCCATACATTCCGCCAATTTTAATCCCACCGCGAGATCCCACGACCTGATTTAAGAGGTCGTGAGACGCCTTAATATATTTAATGACGATATTCGGATCGGCTTTTACGGGAATTCGGTAATGGGGTTCGTTTTTAAAAAGTCGCGCCGTAGAGGCAAGATAATCGTGCCAGCCGAGCGAAGCTCCGGCAAAATAGGGATAAAGCGCGTCCATGATTTCATTCGTTCTAAAAATAGCGCGCGGGTTTTCCAGAACGATAAAGAGACGCACAGTACCCATCTCGTATTCTGGATGAATCGCTTTTAAACGTCTTTCAGCCGCTTCAACCATTTTACGAATGTAAGCCGCCTCTTCTTCGTTCTCGAGCTTCGGAACATAAAAGGCGAGCGCCTTCTTATTTTTCCAGTTCCGATAAAAGTGCATCGCAAAATCGTAAAGATGAAGGGGTAATGGCTCCCCGTCTAAGAAGAGAAAAAATGAAGGAAGAGCTAATCCAGGAAAACGTTTAATCGGGGCCGAAAGATGATCGGCGGCTAAGGAATAGGATTTACCTGAAGCGGGATCAGTAAAACTGAGTTCTCCGTCTAAACAGCGACTGAGATTCTCACCTGCGGTAATGAGGTCTTCTCGGAGAGGAGTCTTTGAGTCCTCATCATCGGCTCCCCATTTAGGGCACCCACCCGGCCCCGTTGAACTCACCAGTAACTCCTCTACCACCTTCGGTTCATCTTTTAATTTACGATGATAGGCGTTCATCGCGTTCACTGAAAGTTTCGCATCGTCTGGTGGGCCGAAAAGCGTAACGTGGGAGCCTGATAAGAATTCAGGAATCGGGGCAACAGGCTTTCCATATCCAGGGCGAGAGTAAAACTCATTCTTAGGACCGATGACGATCCGTCCGTGACCATCCTCATGCCCGATGACCGTTTCATAATCCGGACTTAGAAAATCGACATGCAGCTTTTTATTTTTCTCATGACAGACACGTGTACGCTCATCGATAAACTGACGATCCGTAATGCGTTGTTTAAGGATACGCGAAAGATCATTTTTAAATTCACGGTAAAGATCACAAAGGAACGTAAGTGATTCCTTCGATTCAAGACCCCCACTCACCCCCACTTCCTCTAGTCCGGGCACTCCTGGGACAGGACGCATCGACGGCGCGAGATGTTCCCGAAACGCAGGCGAAAGATAATCATCGTAATAAGGAATCTCGGACTTCTTCATCTTAACTGCCCCGGTAGGTAGAATATCCGTAAGGATTTAAGAGAAGTGGGACATGGTATTTTCGGGTGGTGTCTTTGATGATGAAGCCGACTTCGACATTTGCAAAAAAGGGGTCGACTCCATTTCGCTTGAAATATTCTTCAGTACCAAATCTGATTTGGTAGACGCCGGCATTCTTTGCATTACTGAAAACCAGTCGACCATCTGAGTTTGTCTTGCCAGATTCAATAGCAGTCCAATCAGATTTTGAAGGTTCCCGGTACTCGAGAACTACATCTACAGCCTCGGCTGGGCTTCCTCGGCTTGTGTCTAATATATGAGTTGAAATCATTTTTTCTCCCTAAATGTAAAATCCGCTTTTACAGCTCCGCCCGAAACCACTTTTACTTTTCGTGACTGCGTTCCAAATATTTCATGCCAGGCCTCAATCGTATACTCTCCAGGCGAAAGACCGAAAATCTGGAAAACTCC
>JBGSHQ010000014.1:0-1725 GCA_041752095.1 Bdellovibrionia bacterium | reverse complement strand
TTTACTCTGACCGCACTCATGGCTGTATTTCTGATTCGCGTGGGTTCAGTCGAAATTGCCCGGGGTGATCGCGCATCTTTAATTGGAGTTGTGGGACCCATCGGAAGTAAGCCTGTAGCGATGCTCGATGAAGAGCGTGATATCTGGCACGACATTGGGCTCCTATCCATTAGCCTCTCATCGCCGATGAAGCGGCTTTTTGGTTACGACGATATTGTCGAACAACTTTCGAGTGGCGGTACGCTCATTTTATCGGACGAGCAGACTGAAAAATACCGTCAGACTTTAGATTCCGTTTTTTCGGAACGAAAGCAAACACTCGAATGGAAACCCTGGAAACGTTTTAAACGACGAACTAAAATCCCAGTAAAAGCGATTCTTCTTGGTGGACGAAGCTCTGTACCTGAGTTCGATACCATGATGACCCGGGAGTTTTCCGTTGTGAGGGTAGGAAGTTTAGAAAAATAATTTCGAATTATTTTTATTTATCGGACAGCCCTTTAATTATGAATGCCAGAGAGCATCGCTACGCCGTGTTCAGTAAATACCCATGGTAAGTATCTCCTTTGATTCGGTTCGTTGTCTGAGGTCGCAATTTGCGACCTCAGGTTTCTAAGCTCCTGATACGTAAGCTGAAATGCAAAATCGGAGGGGAATCTTTCTTGGTTTCTTTTGAACTGCTCGTTAAGTCGTTTGGTAGAAACGCCGTACAGGTTGGCTAAATCCGAATCGAGCATCACCTGCTGTCCGCGTATCAGATAGATTTTTTTAGAAAAGAGATGAGAGGCTGAATGGGCTAGATCTGAGTTTTTCATGAGTATTGGAGATTCATGAATCGCTCCAATTTTTTAAACTACCCACTCTTTTCGCGTTTGCTTTTAAAAGCGAAGGATTTCGAAATGAGGGAAGGTACTTAATCATTACTTTGCAATCCATTAGTCCTTTTTGCGTATCTTAACGCAACCCGCTTCAGGCTTCTTCGGAAACGCCTTTGAAAATTTTGCGACTTGACGTTAAAGTAAACGGACTAGGCACTTTATAAAGAAGTGAAACTCTTAGTTAGTGATATTTTTAAAGAGGCGATTATGAAATTTTTGAACGGTATATTTTTAGCTCTAATGACTGCCTCTGCCACACATGCGGCAGCAAGGGACCCCATTATTTATTGTGGCAAAGTGGCTTCTGTGTCGATACGCGTGAATGAAAACGCATCTACACCTAAAAAAATCCATGAAAGAATGGTTACGTTTGAAGGTACGCTGGGAGCTACCAGTCGCGACGGCAATAATTGGATGACTAGTATTGGTGTGGTTGATAACGAACAGACAAATATGGCCGTGATGGCTCTCGTTAGCAAAGCGACTCTTTGCGTGATGATTAAGAATGGAATTCCAGCGAGTCAAGACGATGGAACCGATAGGACGTTCACTCTAAGTCCCTGATCTAACCCACACGAACCGCACTTCTGAACGAAGATCTTGATGGCATTCCTACTTCGAGCCTCGAAAGAACGATTGATTCGCATCTACCGAAAAAACTCCCGCATCTTTTCGCGTCCATAAAAATGGATGGCGGCTAGTTTATTATGTGACGAGCAGACCTGCCTTAAGTTCACGGCGGTCGACGCCCCTCCCATCGCAAAGGGCACCGGATAGTGATCGAACTCGAGCCCGAACTGGCTCTCACATCGCCTCCCACTCACCGGATCGATAAACTCGCACCTCC
>JBGSHQ010000013.1:0-9216 GCA_041752095.1 Bdellovibrionia bacterium | reverse complement strand
GATCTCGATCACCTGGATGCAGCGACTTGGAGTATTACTCTCCGGGAGATTAATAGCCTCGCAAAGCACCCTGAAGTGATTCTGATCTATAACCCGAGCCTCCACGAAGAGAAGGAGCTTGAAGTACTGACGAAGTTAAAGCTCTCCGGAAGGTTCAGTGCGTATATGAAGCCGCTGAACCTCTACGCGGTCATGGATCGACTGGTTTAATAGTTAGAGATTTATAGATACATTCGTACTATTTAAGTGCACTGTCGCGTTTCGGGTCAATAGTTCACCCGAGAGGCAGACCTCTTTCTAGAGTGGCAATCCCCAGTCGCTCGACTATTAAATAAATTCGCAATGAGCACGCAAAACCAAAAGAAGACTTGATTCGTAAATCGGATCTCGTTGGATATCTTTATGAATCAAAAAGATAATCAGGCTTCGCTCGATCGTATTTTTGAAGCGCTGACTGATATTCAAGCTGGGCAAAATATCAGAAATATTAGTTTTGCAAATGACCCAAACTTGAAACCAATCATAGACAAGATCAATGAGGTTGTAGAATTTTTAAAAGCCAAATCAATTGTCGAAGATATTACTGTTTTGAAGGAAGCTGAATCCAATAAAATTTTAGCATCAAAGGCAATCGAGAACCAATATCGAAACTTTGATACATTACTGTCTTCTATACCTGATTCTCTGGTCATGCTCGATGCTGAAGGACAGTACCTCTATGTGAATCGAGCCACCGAGGACGTTCTTGGGCTTCCATTAGAGAAACTTATTGGAAAAAAACCTTCTCATTTAAAAATATTTCCAAAAGAGTCCCTTGAGAAATTAGACCGCGACCTCGAAACAGTTAGGGGGACCCGTTCTTTTATTAAATGTGAAGGTACCGTAGTCACTCCAATTGAATTGCGAAACTTTGAGTACCATCTCTGTCCAATTCTAGACGATTCTGGAACTCTTACGGGCTTCACGGTGTCGAATCGGGATGTAACTGATCGCACCAAGGTTGAGCAAAGTTTGCAATCAAACTTAGGTCTACTTGAGCAAGAGCGTAAGCTCCGGGATCAAACATCGCAGTATACCCGCAGTCTAATCGAGGCCAGTCTTGACCCGCTCGTCACGATCAACGCTGAAGGTAACATCACTGATGTGAACGAAGCGACTATCAAAGTCACAGGTGTTTCCCGCGAATCTCTTATTGGGTCTGACTTTTCGATCTACTTCGTTGAACCTGAAAAAGCCCGTGAAGGATATAAACAAGTTTTCGCAAAAGGGTTCGTGTCAGATTATCCTCTCACGATTCGTCACAGGAACGGAAATCTTACCGCAGTTCTTTACAACGCATCGGTTTATAAAGATACGCACGGAATTGTTTTAGGTGTATTCGCCGCTGCCCGGGATGTCACTGCCCAGAGGCAGGCAGAAAAGCTGATTGCCGAACAGCTCGCACTTGAACTGATCCTTACTGAAAGAATTAAAACTGAAAACGCTCTCAAATTATCCAATGAAACTTTGGAAAGTAGAGTCTTAGAGCGAACAGACGAATTGAACCAAGCGGTTCAGATTCGGAACAATTTTATTTCCATCGCCTCTCATGAGCTTAAGACACCCCTGACTTCTCTGATGCTTCAAGCTCAGTTGAGAAAACGAAATTTAAATAAAGGTGCTCAAGTTACGTTTACATCAGAACAACTGGGAAAAATGTTCGATACCGATGAAAAGCAGCTCGAACGAATCACACACTTGATTGATGATATGTTGGACATCTCCCGCATTAGCACCGGAAAACTTTCAATAAGCCTAGAGCGGTTTGACCTTTGCGAACTCGTGCAAGAACTCGTGGAGCGAACTCACGACCAATTCGAAACCGCTGGCTGCCCAATCACAGTGGATGTCTGTGAACCCGTTTCTGGGAATTGGGATCAATTTCGTATCGAACAAGTGATCATGAATCTTTTAACAAATGCTATGCGCTATGGTGGCAAAAAGCCGATTTCACTCCAAGTGAAGTCACTGAACGGTAAAGCACAGATTATCGTTCGTGATCAGGGTCTTGGTATTGCAAAAGAGAATCATGAACGAATTTTTCAGATGTTCGAGAGAGCCATATCAGAAAACGAAGTCAGCGGTCTTGGACTGGGTCTCTACATCGCCAGTCAGATATTGAAATCGCATCAAGGTACGATTCGGTTAGAAAGCGAGCTCGGCCAGGGTGCAACTTTTTTTGTAGAGCTCCCTACATTAGTGAAAAATAAAGAAGCACTTGATGCTTCGTAAGCCGATTCTCATTATCGAGGATGATTTAGGCATTCGCGAAGTGCTCCAGGAGCTTTTCGTGGGTGAAGGATATCCCGTTCTTCTCGCAGAAAATGGACAGGCAGCATTAGACATTCTTCGATTAAACCCTACACCCAAGGTAGGCCTCATTTTTCTAGACGTCATGATGCCCGTCATGGATGGACCCACTTTTCTTTCGGTTCTACAGCGTGACCAGCTAGAAATTTTTACTCATACTCCGATTTTTATTATGACTGCTCGAGCAGATACTGCTCATTTTGCAATTAAAACGACGGGTCTTCTCAAAAAGCCTTTAAAGATTGAAGAGCTTTGTGAAATAGCAGAGCGCTACTGCAGGTAAACTGGCTCCCTAACGCTGATTAAATGGTGGCTCCCGCCGGAATCGAACCGGCACGGGCGGTGAAGCCCGAGGGATTTTAAGTCCCTTGTGTCTACCAATTCCACCAGGGAGCCATCGAAATAACTGAGGTAGTTCGGGTAAATTAACGAATTTATCAGGGAAAGCTAAATAAATTCGCATAGGGGGGGTTTATTTTATCCATTCTGGGGGTAAAATCTAACTGATGTTGCGCATTGTAATTTCATTTTTAACCCTCCTAGCACCAGCCCTCTCTTTCGGGTGGAGCTTTCCCGCCGACTTGCCAAGGCGCGACACTGACTGGTCTTTTAGGCGCGCACGCGAGGCGTTGATGAACCGTGATTACACGGGAGTGCCCCTCAACTTAGTGACCCGAGCTCAGTGGCATGCACGAAAAATTACCGAAGCCTATGAGCCGATGGGGCCCATTAAAGGGATTGTCATCCACCATTCGGAGACGCCCGAAGACACGACTATTCGTTCGATCCAGCAGTACCATCAGCGGGTGAAGAAGTGGGCTGACATTGGGTATCACTATATTATCGGTCAGTTCCCAAACGCTCAGGGGAAACTTGAGTGGAGGATATTTTCGGGTCGACCTCTGACTGCTAAGGGCGCACACGCCGGCCGCATGGGTGAGGTGGATTTAAATCCAGGTGAAATTGGGATTTGTATCATCGGTGACTTCGATCAGCCGGGCACGAATAAATATCGGAACCCACTTTTCTGGGCGAATCGTCCACCCGTCGATCCTACGATGAAGAAACCGCCAAATCTTCTCCAAGCCGATCCACGGGCCGTTTTTCTCTTAGGGCTTCTCGTCGATAATCTCATGCACACTTATAGTGCTGCGATAAAAGAAATCCGGGGCCACGGTGCAGGCGATCACCCGATTTTTCCTGGCCATAAGACTTGTCCAGGAGAAGGTGCTTATCATTACGTCGAAGCCCTTCGCGCCCGTTATGGCATGGATTCGATCGACCGTACTTCATCTTTTAAAGATTAATTAGCCGAACAGCTTCGGAATAAGCATCGGCGTTTTTTCACGGTAAAGTCGGTATGCATCTCCGAACTTTTCTAAAAGTTTTTTCTCCTCAAACCGAATGCCGATGAATAAGTACGCGACCATTCCGCCCGCAAAAAGAAGCCGATCAAGCCCCATTATCGGGGTGAGAAGCCACGACCCCACGGTGAAGAGATAAGCAGGATGGCGAACACGAGAATAAATTCCGGTTGTGATAAGTTTTGGCGTGGATGGAGCCTGAGTTCCAACGGGATGAACTGACGGTTTTAATCCCACAAACTCTGCCGACGAATCGAAGTGAAGGAGTGACCGAGCGGAGAGCGCTAGGAGGCTCCAGTAAAGAACGAGTGAAAGAATCGTCGAGAGAGTGGCTGAAGGAATGATTTGGTAGAGAACGATCCCGGTGGGCTGCCAGAAGAGAAGAATGAGGAGAGAAGAGATACCCGCAAAAATAATGTAAACCGGGCGCGAGATCGATTTACGTCCGGCGAGTCCTGAGTGAAGGAGCCCGAATAAAGCGATTAACCCTAAATTCCAAGAAATGCTCCACCCCATCCCGGCGTCGATGAAAACCCAAGGCAGTCCAAGTCCATGTCGAATGAGAAAAGGCCCGATCCAGGGAAGAGCCGTATTTCGCTCGACCCAGATAAAGAGAAGAAGAGAGGGAAAAAGTCCGACGCATAGGACCATGAGGGTAGTGAAAATTCGTTTCATTTTCGTTCCTAAGTTCATGGGGTTTAGCTTAGTTTAAGCTCACCCTGAAATGAAAAGAATTCTCGGACCCAAACCCCTCATTCATTTTTCTCACTCCGCCGCGCTCACGCTTTTTAAAAGGCTCGGTATGAATTTCGAAGTACGTAGATTCGGAGAGAGCCGGCTCGGACTCGTTCGGTGGAATATCCGTAAGACGATGAGGGGCCAAACCCCGCGTCGTCTGGTTCTCGTTCCAGGGTTTGGTGACTCTCCGTTATCTTGGAGTACGATTCTTCTCGGTCTTCGTCCGGTGCTTGGACGAAAAGTGGATGAGGTCATCATTCTCGATTATCCGGGGTACAGTGGTTTTCAGCACGACGAACCCGCGATTGATTCGATGGACGAACTGCTTCGCTGTTTCGGGGAAGTCATGCGGACGCTTCGCCCCACTATTCTCATGGGGCATTCGCTGGGTGGGTGGCTTGCTGCTGATTACGCCGCTCACAATGACGGAGTGGATGAACTCATTCTCATGAATCCGGGTGGAGTCGTGGGCAGTGATGAGGAAAAAGAAAATTACCGAAAACTTTTTTCAGATGCCGCAAGCGCTGGAGCAGAGGCACTTTTACCGCATGCCTTTTATAAAAAGCCGTTTCTGTTTCCTTTAGTTCAGGAACAGTTTTTTCATTTTCTGAAAGCACCCGAGATTCACTCGTTTGTTCATTCGTTTAAAGAGGAGCACCTTTTAAATAACCGCGTACACCGAATTCGCGCACGGACTACTATTATCTGGGGGGAGCACGATACGATGACGCCGTCTTCGTGGATCGAGCATTGGAAAGCGCTCTTGCCTGCTGAGACCCGAGTGCGGGGAGTGCTGATCTCTAAAACTGGCCACTCACCGCAAGTTGAGAGTCCTGCAGCTCTTGTATTTCATCTCTGGCGTGCGCTTGCCCGGAAATCTTAGTTTTAGATTTGAGTAGAGGCCTGTTTAAGCTGACAAGCCTGTCAGCTTTTTTCGGACATTTTCGGGTGAGTTCAATTGTGGTCGTATATTTATTGCACATCGAGGGAGATGTTCAAAAAAATATACATTCAGAGATCTAACTCCGTTGGTATGACAACGCTCTATCTGATGGGTGAAGCGTCAGAGGTCCAGGTGCGCATTCTTTCAAAAGCCAGTCGACATGAAAGACGCGCATTTTTAAGGGTTTTATTAGCGCAGATCCGTCCCAGTCTAAAATATTTTACCGCCTCTGCACTCTCAGACTCGGGTCAGGGAAAAATTTCTGAGAATGTTTTAAATCGGAGTCAAGTGCATGTTGCGCAGAGTGGGGATTTGACGACACTTTCAGGTGCGTGGGGATACGAGATTCGGACTAAGCGAACCAAACTCGGACTGAGTCAAGCCGAACTCGCCTCGATCCTCGGCATGGGTCGGTCGCATTTAAGCGAACTTGAAAGAGGACTCCATCATCCTCATGTGAAGACACGAAGAAAGATTGAGAAACTTCTTCAAATAAAAATTAATACGGCTAAATCAACTCACCCAAAAATGTCCGAAAAAAGCTGACAAGCCTGGGTTACTAAAACTGACTTCGGTTAACCGAAGCGGAATTCCGCGCTTTTCGCAGCAGTCCTTATCGGCCAAATGACCAATAGTAACTCTGCATCGTCCGGTAAGGACTTTTAGCGTAGGTCGTAAGAAAGGTTTCAAGCCCAGGAGCGGTGGAGATTTTCCCCACAGCCCAGAGCGAGCCCGTAAGTCCACCGTAAATATCGCGCATCTTCCAGCGGACATACTCCGACTTTAGATCGATTTTTTCAGGGCGGGGATGGCGAAGTGGCCACATCTCGGGATCAAGGTACTGGAGTTCGTATTCGGTATTAAAAAGAAACGGAAGAAAACCGCTGAGGCGAGCACCGAGTCCAAGGTTTTTCAGTTTAACCGCGAGATACGACATCGGGTAGAAATGATAAACGAGAGGAGTGAGTTCCTCGTCCAGTTTTTTAGTCTGTGGATAAAGGCGTAACCATTCACTGTATTTTAATTTTACGAGATTTGCGTTTGAGAGAAAAGTCGAGAGGTCGGCGAGGTCGTCAATCGCTCGTTTAGTCGGCATTGAAAACTTCCCCTTTTTTGCTTCCTCATCTAAGTACGCGATCTGGATTTGGATGGCGCTTGTGTCCTGGAGAAGAACGGCAAACCACTCGAAGGTTTTTTCAAGATCACCTTGGTTGGTTGCACGAACCCATTCCCAAAGATCGAATTTTTTCTTTTGTTTACTGTAGTAGTCGAGAAGCCCAAGCAAATCCCGGAGGTCGCTTTGAATGCGGGGCTCCTGAATCATGGAGACGAGTTTCGTCGTGAAGATCACCGGAAGCAGATAAGTATTTCCATCGTCGGCTTTGATCGGGATTCTTTGCATGTCGATCATTTCCGAAAACGCTGACGCTCCTGCCGCACATCCAACCGCAGGGAGCGGGAATGCGTACTGCTCACATCGGTAAACCATCAGACCGAATAAGCAGGCCTTGCTCCATTTTTCGGTGTGGCAGAAAGCGAGTCCAGAGTCGTCATCAGTCGCTAGAGGAATGGGTTCACCAAAGGTGGTGTCCATGCGCATCTGAATATCGGCCCAGGCGCTGCTGCTAAAAGCTGAGGCGGTGGAGAGGAGTAAAACACTTACAGCAAAACGACTGAATGGAGCACTCATAGAGGTTTTTTATTACCTATTACCCCTCAAATTTAAAGAGGTGATAACTTTTCTTACCCTTACGAATAACGAGCGCAAAGCCTGCTAAAAGGTCCTGAGAAGAGACAGTGGCTGCGGGATCAGTCACACGCTCATTATTTAAGTAAATCCCACCGCCCTGAATATCCTTACGCGCCGCGCCCTTTCCGCCACAAAGTCCGCATTCAGCAAGCAGGTCGACCACCGTGAGCGTACTCGATGCGATCGTGCTTTTTGGCTTCGTTGTCGATGGGGCGCCAGAGAATGCGTCGAGAAGTGCTTCCTTCGATAGTGTTTTAATCTCGCTCCCAAAGAGCGCGGTCGTTGCTTGGGTCGCTTTTTCTAGTCCCGCTTCCCCGTGAACGAGTTTCACTAATTCGCGCGCAAGAGTCGTCTGGGCTTCACGTTTTTCAGGCGCAGATTTTACGGCGGCTTCGAGTCGCTTCAGTTCGTCGTGCGAGAGAAAAGTAAAATATTTTAGGAACATCGCTACATCCGCATCGGGCGTGGCAACGAAGTACTGGTAGAGTTCGTAAGGACTCGTGCGATCAGCGGAGAGCCAGATCGTCCCTGTTTCTGATTTACCGAATTTCGAGCCGTCGGATTTCATCACGAGCGGATGGGTGAGTCCGAAAGTAGAATCCTTCATTTCCTCAGCGTCTTTTTCTTCTCGGTGCGCGCGAATTCGGCGGATGAGTTCGATACCCGCGGTAATATTTCCCCACTGATCGCTCCCACCGATCTGGAGGTTACAGCCCTCGCGTTCATTTAAAACGACGAAGTCGTAAGCCTGGAGGAGCATGTAGGAAAATTCGGTGTAGGAGATTCCGTGCTCTCGGTCCTCAAGCCGCGCGCGAACCGATTCCTTCGCCATCATGTGGTTTACCGTAAAATGTTTGCCCACATCGCGGAGAAACTGGAGGTACGACATTCCCTGAAACCAGTCGGCGTTATTCACGACTTTCGCTGGGTTTTCGCCGTCGAGCTTTAAAAAACGGCTAATCACATTTCGGATGCCGACGACGTTTTTAGCAAGATCCGCTTCCGACATGAACTTCCGTTCAGCACTCTTTCCACTTGGGTCGCCAATCATTCCGGTCGCTCCACCGACGACGGCGATCACACGGTGGCCAGCGTCTTGAAAGCGGCGAAGAGTAAGTAGCGGAAGTAGACTCCCTACATGGAGCGAATCCGCAGTAGGATCGAAGCCGCAGTAAAGAGTCATGCGGTTTTTCGCTAGATGTGTGGCCAGTTCGGGCGAGGTCGATTGCTTTACGAGTCCGCGGTAGTCGAGGTCACTATAGAGGGATTCCATCATGGTCAGAGCTTACTTTGCCGCTGCTTTTTTCGCATCACGCTTTTCTTTTTTTGCCTTACACGCAGCCACGGTTTCTGCTGGGACTGTTACGCCGTCTACAGTCAGGCCATCCTTTAGTTTTAGAATGCAGTCTTTATAAAGGCCTTTAAAAGAGTTGGTTTTAGGCTTGTGGCCGCCTTTCGTGTAACCGCCGGCTTCGCAAGCCGCTCTAATTTCCTGGCAGGGTTTCGATTCACCTGCGCGGGATTGGCTGATGACAATGAAGGATCCGATGAGAGCAAGTACGAGTGCTGACATTTTCATAGTGTGGGGTCTCCTGAGGTTAAGAGTAGCTGTGCATGGGGATAAAACAATACGTCGAATTGCTACGGTTGTTCTTAATTTAAGTGACTGTATTCATTATAGATTATTTAATTTTTAATGACGTATGGTGCGGATTGCGACATTCATTGCGGGTTAGATGTAACCCCAAGAATCGAAAAAACACGGCGATAAAGTGAGTTTATACTCCGATCGTATCCGACTTCGGTTTCTGTCGCGAAAACGAGTCCGGCCCCCGTAATCCAGCTCTGTATTTCTAATGCCGCATCTGCTGCACTTAAGCCCGGCTCAAGCTTGAACACGCCTTTTTCAATGCCTTCATAAATTTTCAGCATAATCCTTTCGCGTCCGCCTTTTCTGATTTCCTGGTTGAGGTCGCGGAAACTTCCGGGTTTCGCAGCGAGCGTATAAAAATAAATCCAGAGAAACATGAGGTCGGGCCGATCCCTGATCCAGTCGAGCGGGGCTTTTAAAT
>JBGSHQ010000012.1:0-10189 GCA_041752095.1 Bdellovibrionia bacterium | reverse complement strand
GACACTCGACTTCACCGATGGATTAAACGGAACCGGATTTGTGTTCCAAAATCCGAATGCGAAACGCACCTGTGGGTGCGGCTCCAGCTTCTCGGTTTAAGATCCGGGGTAAAAAGTGAAAAACTGTCTTTTCTGTGGAGCCACTCTCGCGAATCCAGTCTGCGCGAAATGTGGCGGGCCTCAGCCCGTGGCTCCTGGAGATGATTTTTTCACTTTACTCGGAACGAAGAGGGCATTTAAGCAAGATCTTCTCTCGCTTGAAAAACGCTTTTACGAAATTTCTCGGATGCTCCATCCCGATCGATTCGCTGCGGGAGCGGATACGAAATGGAAAGTGATTTCGGTCGAGCGCATGAGTGCCGTGAATCAAGCTTACCAGACTCTTACGAAGCGAGATGCTCTTAGGAATTATCTCCTGGCCTTAGAAGGGGTCGTTAAGTCGAGCGATGCTCCGAAGCCTGTGATTCCCGCTGAATTAGCTGAAGAATGGTTTAGTCTCCAAGACGCTGTCATGGAGGAACCTGAGCACGCGAGCGAGAAGTTAAGTTCTTTTGGGAAAGATTTAAAATCTCGCTCCGAGGAATTAAAGATACGAATTCAGGCGCTCGAAGACCAGTATGATTCGGGAGAGAATCAAAAAGAGTCTCTCGTTCTGATCGAAAAACTGGTTTCTGATAATCAATATTTACGCTCGATGGAGCGCGATTTTATCCGATTAAAGTCTCGACTGGGGATGGAATGAGCGACACTAAAGCCGCTGAAGAGTCACTGGTAGTCGGGATTGATTTAGGGACGACGAATTCACTCATCGCAGTGGTCGAAAATGGCGTGCCCCACGTACTCCTCTCTCGAGAGGGAGAACGGATGATTCCATCAGTGGTGACGATCCACGAGGGTAAACCGGTCGTCGGCTATGCGGCGAAACGAGAAAAAATTCGTCGTCCTGGTGAAACCGTATTTTCTGCAAAACGCCTTCTCGGTCGAGGTTTAGAGGATATCGCTCCCATTCGTGATCAGCTTCCTTACGAAGTGATTCGCGGTGATGATGGTCAGCTCCGAATTAAAGCCGGGAATGAGTTTTATACTGCCATAGAAATTTCCGCGATGATCCTTCGCGAATTAAAATCTGCAGCCGAAGCAGCGCTTGGAAAACCGGTAAAAAAAGCGGTCATTACGGTTCCCGCCTATTTCAATGATTCCCAAAGACAAGCCACGCGAGCTGCTGGCCGACTCGCGGGTCTTGAAGTGCTTCGGATTGTGAATGAACCCACAGCCGCTTCGCTCGCCTATGGTCTTCAGCAAAAAAAACAGGGGATTATTGCCGTTTATGATCTGGGTGGTGGCACCTTTGATTTATCGATTTTAAAACTTCGGGATGGAATTTTTGAAGTCCTTGCGACTCATGGAAACACCCAGCTCGGGGGAGATGATCTGGATCGTGCGGTAGCACGAAAAATGGCGGCTGAAGTAAAGGCCGCAACAAAAATCGACCTCTTTTCAAGCCCGCTCCAAACCGCAGCAATTCTTGAAGCTTCCGAAAAACTCAAAATCGCACTCGCCTCCGCTGATCACGCTCTATTCTCTGTGGATCTTTGCATCGGCACTGGCAAGCGTTTCGAACGTGAATGGAAGGTTGAAGAGTTTAATGCTTTAGTAAGGCCCTTACTACTCGAAACGCGCGAAAGCTGTTTTCATGCCCTCGATGATGCTGGGCTTACGTTTGAAGATATTACGGATGTGGTTTTAGTCGGTGGCCCCACACGATTAGAGATCGTTCAGAAAACGGCCGAAGAAATATTTGGACGTAAGCCGAATTCTTCCGTTCATCCTGATGAAGTGGTGGCACTCGGTGCCGCGATCCAGGCCGATATTTTAGCGGGCAAGAACCAAGACTTTCTTCTCTTGGATGTGGTTCCGCTTTCACTCGGCATCGAAACTTACGGCGGGCTCATGGAGAGTCTAATTCCACGGAATACGCGAATCCCGACCAGTGCGCGTGAGACTTTTACCACTTTCGTCGATAATCAGACCGGTGTCGATGTTCATGTTCTTCAGGGAGAGCGAGAAAAAGCTTCTGAGAATCGTTCCCTAGCACGTTTTAAGTTAAAGGGGATTGAGCCTTCGCCCGCTGGATTTCCACGAGTCGAAGTGACGTTTCTGATTGATGCCGATGGAATTCTCCAAGTCGAAGCGCGGGATCTGAGAACGGGGAAAGAAGCATCGGTCGAGGTGAAGCCAAGTTTTGGACTCGCTGAATCTGAGATCATGACGATGCTCGAGACTGCAAAATCGAACGAGCTGAACGATTTAGATTTTAAGAGGTGGATCGAAGTCAGAAATCAGGCGGAACCGGTACTGCGTGCAGCCGAAAAAAAATTGCCGGATGCTTATCGATTACTCGATCGAGATGAGGCAGAAAAAATCGAATCGATTTGTAAAAAGTTGCATGAAGCGATCGCCGCACAGTCGCCAGCAGAAGTTCAAAACCTCAAGTATGAGCTAAACGCCTCTACGACACGGCTCGCCGAACGTGTGATTGCTGAGGCGCTTCAGAAATCTTGATTCCTTGCTTGAATTCGCAGCTTAAAAGGGGCGAAATAGAGGAACGAAACTTATGCCTAAAATTACATTTTTACCCATGAACACGACAGTGGAGGTGAAAGCTGGCGAGACGATTCTCGATGCAGCGGTTGCCCACGACATTCCTCTCCAGCACGCTTGCGGCGGGTTCTGCGCGTGCACAACTTGCCATGTAATTGTACGCGAAGGGGATAAGCTTCTTTCGCCCGCAGAGGAAGACGAAGAAGAACGTCTCGATCGCGCGACGGGAGTGACGCTAAAGTCGCGTCTCGGATGTCAGGCAAAAGTTTTAGGAGATGTTGTGGTAGAAATCCAAAACGAAGGATTTGGACATTGAGTATCTCGCGACGATTATCGTATTTCGCATTTTTTTTATCGTCCTCACTCATTTTGGGATGCACAAAAAAAGCTGAAGTTGAAATCACTTCTCCTCCTTCGGCTCAAGTCACGGCAGTGGAAACCAAAGGAACCGATTCTAATTCGGTTGTGAAATCAGCCGAAGCTGTAAAGCCGCAAGTGTTTACTTATCGACTTCAAGGGGACCCAGAGACTCTTGACTGGAACCGAGCCCATACTTCGATCGAGACCTGGTTACTCACGAACCTTATGGAAGGCCTCGTTTCACACGATGATAAAATGAATGTGGTGCCAGCACTTGCAGAAAGTTGGACGAAGAGTCCAGATGGTAAAACGTATACTTTTAAACTTCGAGCTGGAGTGAAGTGGAGTGACGGAGTTCCGCTTAAAGCTCAGGATTTTTATTATAGCTGGAAACGACTTCTTTCTCCGGTCACGGCGGCTTCCTACGCATACATTCTTTTTGATGTGGAGGGTGCGGAAGAATTTTATAAAGGTAAAACGAACGACTTTTCTAAAGTTGGAATTTCGACTCCCGATGAGTCGACATTAGTCGTAAAGCTTGCAAAACCGGTTGCACATTTCATTCATATACCGACGTTTTGGGTGACTTATCCACTTCGCCAAGACGTAGTCGAAAAATATGGGACCTCATGGTCTAAGCCCGGTCGAATGGTCACCCTCGGTCCATTCGAGTTTTCGGCATATGATATCGATAGTAAAATCGTACTCACTGCTAATCCGAATTATTACGGTGAACACGGTAACATTACCGAAGCAGTGGGGCTCATTGTAAAAGAAGATTCTACTGCGCTAACTCTTTATGAAACGGGGCGACTCGATTTTTTAACTGACATCGCAACCGTCGATTTAAAACGTCTCGAAGGCCGTAAAGATCTTCAGCCTTTTCCATATCTTAAAACGGGTTATCTCGGATTTGTAACCGACCAATTTCCGATGAATAGCGTTCATTTACGTCGTGCGATAGCGATGGGAATCGATAAATCGAAGTTTGTCGATTTTCTCCATGGGGGTCAGAAAGCGACGAACAGTTTCATCCCTGAAGGGATGTTCGGGTATAATCGCTCGATCGGTTTAAAATTCGATACAGCTGCGGCTAAAAAGGAACTCGCTAAATCGGGTGTTAAGCCGGGCACTAAAATCGAACTTGTCAGCACGAATTGGGAAAAGAATTTAACCATCTCCCAGTTTATACAGGCTGAGCTTAAAAAAAATCTGGGTCTCGATATTGCGCTTCGTTCATTCGATCACAAAACATTTCGCGCCCAAATCGAGCTCTATAGTTTTCCGATTTTTCTCCTTTCGTGGAGTGCGGATTATCCCGATCCCGATAATTTTCTTTCAGTATTTCTGAGCATGGCCGGAAATAATCGAACGAAATGGAAAAATTCCGAATACGACGCAAAGGTCTTGCTCGGGCGTTATAACCAAAACCAGAAGGCTCGTGCGATACTTTATGACGAAGCCCAGCGTCTCTTAGTTGAAGAGGATATGGCCGTTCTTCCTCTCTATAACGAACCGATTTTAGCCCTCATAAACCCAAGAATTAAAAATTTGAAAATTAATGCCTTAAACTATCTCCAAATGAAGTCGATCATGATCTCGACACCTCCCTCACGCCCAGAAGGAGAATCGAAGTGATTCAAAGCTTTAAAGAAAAAATTGGACTTAAATCGATTGAGCGTAAAGTTACTCTCACTGAAGTCGAGATGAAGGACTTTGCGGTTTGTGTAAAAGCGACTGTAGGCAATACGGTTCACACTCCCATTACTTCTGTATCGATCCCTTCTGTTTTCACCCGATTTCGCGAAGGTGAGTTCGAAATTATTGATGGTTTAGGGATTAAGCTCAGTCAGGTTTTGCATGCAGAGCAGGAGTATAAGATTGTTGCTCCTCTTTTTCCGAATCAGGAACTTAAGTATGAAACGAAACTCACTGGCGTTTTAGAAAAAAAGGGAACAGGCGCGAAGCTTGCTTTTCTGGTTTTTGAGACCGATTTCGTTCGAATTCATGATTTAGCACTGCTTGCTGTTGCGAAAAGCACGATGGTCTACCGGGAGCTTAAATGAGCGAACTTTCTTCCGAAGATTTTATCCCTTTTAAATCGGTAGGTGTCATTAAGCTTGAATGGCTTAAGGAATTCGCGCGCGTTTCGGGGGACTATAATCCAATTCACCAAGATGAAGTCGTTGCTAAAGCAATGGGGCTACCCGGAGTGATTGCGCACGGGATGCTGATTTCGAGTTTAATTCATAGTCGTGCGTGTGAAGTGATCTCTGATTATAAAAACCTACGGGGCTTTCATATCGGTGTCTCCCAAACCCGCTTTAAGGCGATGACTTTCTTAGGCGATGAAATTTCCATCGGTGGGCAATGGCAAGTGATGGGATCCAACGAAATTCGTCTTGAACTCCAAGCAAAAAATCAAAAAGGTGAAATCAACGTTTTAACGGTTTTCACACTTCTTCGTTAAAATCAGAGGAATAATCCATGCGGTTTAAAAAGAATCATCCCTTCTTCGTGAGTCGAATTCTAGCACTGATCCTTTTAGGTTCGCTCATTGGGTGTCAGACGGCACCCCAGTCGAGTTCCGTTCAGAAAATCGAGAGGAAGCCTTGGGCGACTCCGTACTACCTGACCGAAGTTCCATTCCCCATCGATTCTGTTATTCCAGCTCCTCCAGTAGATGGATCTGAAGCAGACCGAAAAGATTTCGAGACGATTCAGTCTTGGCAGAATAAAAGAACCCCCGATCAGTGTGAGCTTGCTCGGATCCAAGAAATCCCTTCGATGAAAACGATTTTCGGACGAAAAGAAACTTTAAATAAGGGTTTACCTGATTTTGATCGATTAAAACCTGAAGTCTACCAAGCTCTTTTCGATTTTTTTAGAAATTTTCATCGTGATGTTTCCTTTGTCAGTGAAGAGTTAAAACAACATTATAAAAGGAAACGTCCCTATTTCCGTAATGAGAGCATTCTTCCCTGTATTAAGAAGGAAACGAGTTTTGCATATCCCAGTGGACACGCGTCTATTGGAATTGTGGGTGCAGAAATTCTCAGTGAACTTTTTCCGAAAAATCGTGTGGCGCTTGAAAAAGCGGGAATTCAGTCAGGCTTAAATCGTGTCATTGGTGGCGTTCATCACCCGTCGGACGTAGAAGCAGGACATGTTTACGCGAAAAAGTTTCTTGAAGTGATTCGGAAGAACCCTCGATTTATCTCTGATTTAAATGAGATGAAAAAGAAGCTTTAACTACCGAAATCGCGTTTACCCTGGGGATCGAGGACGTCTCTGATACCGTCTCCTAGGGCATTGAAAGCGATCAGCGTGATAAATAGAACCGCTCCTGGAAATAAAATCAGGTGCGGGTAGCTTTTCATAGCTCTAAAACCTTCATTTGCAAGTGTTCCCCAAGAAGAGTAGGGGGGTTCTAACCCCAGTCCTATAAAAGAGAGAAAACTCTCGCTCATAATGTTTGTGGGGATCTGGAAGGTAAGTGACACGATCATTGGGCCTAAAATGTTAGGTAAGATGTGTAGAAAGACAATTCTAAGTCCACGAGCGCCTAGGGCTCGGGCGCCTTCGACATAAACCATTTCTTTTGCTTGGAGTGTAAGATTTCGTACGAGACGCGCATGAGTCACCCAGGATGTGAGTGCGAGCGCAAAAAGAATTCCGAAAAAACCTCGTCCTAAAAAAACGGTGAGAAGGATTGCGATTAAAAGCGAAGGAAAGATGTAAAATACATCCACCACTCGCATGAGTAGCGTATCGATTTTTCCACCTTTAAATCCTGCAAACGCTCCGATGAGAGTGCCTACGGTGAGTGACAGGAGAGCGGTTAAAACACCCACTGCTAATGACATTCTCGCGCCATAAATCACACGACTATAAAGGTCTCGGCCTAAAGTGTCTGTTCCCATCCAGTGGGAGTGGCTTGGTGATTCGAGTTTTTCATCGATATGCTGGATCTCGTACGACTGATGAGTGAACTGGGGAGCAAAGGTCGCTGCAAAAGATACGAAAACAAGAAAAAATAGGCTAAATACAGCCATTTTATTTTTCTTAAATTTTCGAATAAGTGCAGTCATTCTTTAAGCTTCTTTCTGGTCGAGACGGATTCTCGGATCAAGCATTGCACAGCAGAGATCGACGAGAAGGTTTGATAAGATGAGGATGACGCCATAAACGAGGGTCACACCCATAACCATAGGGTAGTCGCGGTTCAGGACTGCGCCGACGAAGTGTTTACCGAGTCCTGGAATTTGGAAAACCATCTCAACAAGAAAAGACCCTGTCACAAGTCCGGCAGCGAGTGGCCCTATGACAGTGATGACGGGGATCAGTGAATTTCTAAGTGCGTGGTGAAAAAGGACCCGTTTTACGGAGAGTCCCTTAGCGTGCGCGGTACGCACGTAATCGGAGGCGAGTGTTTCGATCACTGAAGAGCGAACGAGTCGTGCCGTAATGGCTAAGGGTCTAAGAGCAAGAGTAATGACAGGAAGTACAGCGCTCATGGGGGATTCCCAGAGTGCGGGTGGAAACCATCCGAGCTGGAGTGAGAAAACTAGAACGAGCGTGCTTGCGACGAGGTAGCTCGGCAGACTCACTCCCGCGACCGCGATAAAGATGGCACTGCTATCCATCCAAGTTCCCTGTCTCCAAGCTGCAAATACACCGAGTGGAATTCCTAGAAGTACGGCTAGAAGGAGTGAAATTCCCCCGAGTAGAAGAGAGGGCGGGAGTGAGTGGAGGATCATTTCGTTAACGGTTCGTCCGAGATAATGAAATGATTCTCCGAAATCGAAATGAAAGAACGCGGCTTCCATCCATTTTAACCACTGTTTCCAGACGGGAAGATCGAGTCCGTAGTGAGCGTCGATTGCCGCTTTTACTTCGGGAGGAAAAACGCGGTCGCCGTCGAAAGGGCCGCCTGGGGCTAATCGGAGTAAAAAGAAAACGATCGTCGCAAGAATAAAGAGAGTCGGAATCGCTTCTGCTAATCGCTTAACCGTATAGGGGAGTAAACCTCGGTTCATCGCTTATCCCCAGATCCGAGTCCCGAGAGTGGAAAATATTCAACCCACGTCGAATTTTTCGGAAACCCCTTAGGCGCTTTTACGGTCATATCTCGGTCTGAAAGGAGTGCTGTATAGGCACAAAGAAAGGCATCGAACGCTGTTAAGTTCTGGCCGAGTTTTTTTAAATCGCGGTCGTAAATGAAAACGCCTTTTTTCATCGCGATCGTTTCGAGGAGTTCGACTCGCGCGGGATAGCCTTCTTCAGGTTTACGGTAATTTAAGAGAAGTTTTTTTGGAAGTCCCAAGGCCTGCGCAATGCTTGAGATCGTAAGCTTCGGCCACACTTCGACGATGGGTGTGCTTCCCAGGTGTTTTTTCAAGTAATGCATCCTTGCGGTGAGGGGTGCTCGGTTTCCACCGAGGGCTTCATCGATTTCGAATCTGAAATCTTTCGCTAGCCTCGGAAGAATTTGGTACCGAGCCCAGATTTCGAACGGGCGTTGCGTGTAGGGAGTGATTTCGCGAACATTCACGCCGATTTCTTCGTCTTCGGCTTGTTTCGCAATCTTTTGCATCCATTTTACAGTGGGTTCGGAGCATCCCTTTGCGGTTTGGCAGGCTTTACGGGTGCAGAGGATGCATGGAGGGAGTTCGATCGGTACGTTTACACCCAGTTTTGCAACTCGGTTTTTTTCTTGGGAAGTGGCTTCTTCGATGGTTTCTAATAGCGCTTCGTCACCCGTCTGATCTTCGTGGCCGCTGATTTTATCGTAAACATCGAGCAGAAATACCTTCTGTTCGCGGGGATAATATTCGAGAACGGCGAGTGATGTTTTCTGGTTCTTTGCACCTGCGAGTTCCAGTCCGAGGTAACGTCTGGGCTGCATGGGTAGAACTCGAGATTCACTCATGGGTTAGAGGTCACCTCGACGGTGAGGCCCGTTTTAGATACGCGGAAAGGGAGATGTCTTATGCCAGGTAAGGCCCCAACTTCGCGCGCAATCGTATCGCGGAGTCCGGGATTTTTCTGGGGTAGGTAGACGAAGAAGCATCCGCCGCCACCCGCACCGCAAATTTTTCCAGCTACCGCGCCCTTTAGCATCGCGGATTCGAAGGCTGAATCGATTTCTTTTGTCGTGATTCCGGCTGCTAATCCTCTGCGAACTTCCCATTCGGAAGCGATCGCGCTTCCCACTCCAGCCCAGTCTTTTTCGTTTAATGCTTTTTCTAGCGCGTGAGTCGCGTGATTAATCCCGTGGAACTGTTCGCGAGCCGATCCCTGGTTATCGATGAAAGCTTTAAAGAGCGCCCAGTTATTAATGCCAGAGTTTCTCGAGTGGCCAGAATAGAAAAGGAGAATCCGGTCTTCAAGTTCTGCGAGGAGATCGGGACTCAGCCATCTTCGGTCATGAGAACCCGCTCCCCATCTGAGAGATTGGAGGCCGCCGAACATGGCGCCGTAGTAATCCTGCATGCCGGCGGGAACCTTAATCACTGTCGTTTCGACGTCACGAGTGATCTCGACTAATTTTTCTCCGTCAGTTTCAATCGAGAGCGATCCATCACACCAGACTTTCAGTGCGCCGATGATCGATACGGAAAGCGTCGAGGAACCGCCGAGCCCTGCGCCCGCGGGACTCTTAGCGCGTGTCGAGAGGGTGAGTCCGACTGTCGGGTAGAATCTCCCCGCGCGCTTCTTTCGTTCGAGGAAAAATTTTAGGTACTTCCAGTGGAGTTCTAGTGATGGGGGTGGAGCGATGGAGTCGATCTCGTCCCATTTAAATTTCAGCTCTGCCTTCTGGTCTTCGGTCCTGAGTACGACCCAAGCACTCCCATCGGAGTAGGCGACTTCTTCAAGATCTGTTTCAGCATAAAGATCGATCGCAAGATTAATCGTCGTCGCGCGATTCAAGAATAAATAGAGTGGCCAGATGTCGACCGTACCGCCTGCAAGGTCGATTCGGGTCGGGGCTTTAGAGTGGTATTTTTTAAGGACCTTCATTTGCCCTAGTGTACGAAAAGGTCCTATTATTTCAAAGGATTAAAGCGAGACTTCGTTCTTAGATTTTAAGTGTCGAATAGGATTGAATTGCGTATTTGTTGACTTGTATATACATATTGTACATACTTATTCTGTGGGTACTAAATTTTGGATTGGTCAGCACCTTAGAGTCGAAGTTAGAAGCAGAGAGCATAATCCGCCCCAT
>JBGSHQ010000011.1:0-1749 GCA_041752095.1 Bdellovibrionia bacterium | reverse complement strand
TTTGAATCGTAATTGGGAAAATCGCCGTTCGCTTTTGCATACCCCGTAAATAACTTAAGCCCATAAACGGGGGTAAGTTGTTCGAGTTTTGTATCGAGTCGATAATTTTGGTACTTCCCCTCAGGTGTTCGGTCGAAATCGCTGATCAGCTTAGGATCGTAGACGGATAAGCTTGAGAAACGCGATTCTTTTGCAGCTTCTAATCGAAGGTCTGCGTTTGATTTTGTGGGATGGTTTATCAGAATTCTCGATACCACGTCATTTTCTGTGATCACTGCAGATGCAGATATACTGTAAACGATGTTTAAGAAGATGAAAAAGTGAAGATTCTTAAAGCCCGGACGCATGGATTAACTTTCGCCTTTTGGTTTTTCGACACTTGCTGGAAAGCCATTGAAGTTTCGCCAAAACTCGTACCCGAGTTTTACAGTGCCGAGTTGGACCCACCCACGAGTTCGCATTCCTTGCCGCAGAAACTGTTCTTTTGGCCATGGTTCTGCGCTCTCTAAGATGAGAACGCGGAATTTACCGGCCGAATCGACACTCGGATCAATATTCACGACCTGACCAGAAAAAGTACCGACAGCGACCGAAGGCCAACCGCTAAACTGAACCGAAGGCCAGCCCTCAAACTGGAGACGAACGGCTTGGCCAGGCTGTACGAGCGGTAGATCGATCGCATCTAAAAAGAGCTCGACGGATCTTTTTACAGATTTCGGAACGAGTATGGCAATGGTGCTACCGGCTTTCAGAACTTCGGTTCTTTCACGAATAAGAATTCTTGAAATCACTCCTGTGCGAGGGGCTCGAATATATTGGTTTGACTGTCTGGAGAGACGAGTGTCGATGCGGGTGAGCTCGGCTGAAGCAGAGGCTTCGGAAGCCAAGTAACCCATATACTCAATCTCTGATCGTTCGAATTCTCTTTTAGCTGTCAGTCCTTCTTGGAAAAGTTCTTCCTGACGATCCAGATTTTTTTTGGCGATGGTTGTCGCTTTTAGGGCAACATTCAGTCGTTTCGACAGAGCTTCTCGCTCTGCTGTAAGGCGAGTGACGAAGTCGGGATCGAAATCAGTCATTTCAGCAATGATCTCGCCTTCCTTAATTTCCACGCCTTCTTGAACATAGAGTTTTGAAACTCTTCCTTCGAGAGGGGATTCAATCTTTTGCTCGCGGTCATTCGGGTCATAAGCGGTTACTCGACCTTGTCCGCGCGAAGTTTGGACCCAGGGTAAGAATATAAGAGCCAAAGATACGAGAAAAAGCGCAATCGTGTTTACGATTGCAAGCGATCGCCCGAGTGACCCCACCCAGAGTCGGCGAAGACTTTTATACTCTCGAACGATTGCGGGTGACTTCATGAATCACCTCGCTCGGTGACCAGGTGTTTAGAAAATTTATAAGCATCCACAAAAAATGAATCGATCGCATCGATTTTGGAACTAAAGGACCAGATATTATATAAGAGAGCCGAAATGACAATCTCGGATGCGACGAGTTGGCCCAATGCGAGTTGTTCTTTTACAACGAGGACTCCGCCGATTCCTAAAAGTAGGCTACTGCCAATGACGTAGATGAGCATGAGGCCGATTTTCTGAGTGATGATTTGTTTAAAGTAATTTTGGCGCTTATCGAGATAGTTCCCGATTTTTGTATCGACTTCTTCTTTATTGAAATCGGTGAGGTGGCTCTGGTCTTGCGCGAAGTCGGCGAGATCATGTTTTGCGGAGGATAGATAATAGTAGCGAT
>JBGSHQ010000010.1:0-7023 GCA_041752095.1 Bdellovibrionia bacterium | reverse complement strand
TTACTTTCGGCACTTTTATCTTTTTCGGCGGAAGCGGCGGATAAGTCTATGTCAGGAATTTTAAGACTCGAAAAAAGTATTTGTGCGCTTGAAATACCTCGCGGAAGTCTAAAAGAACGTGCTCAGTATTTGAGTGAATTAAGAGAACAACGCGATATTTATAATGAAGAAATCGACACTACAAATAGTGAAATTTTACGACTTAATGAAGTAAATAGAACATTAACAAAACCCAAAGATCTAAAAGATTACAATTTCATACAGTCATCTTATGGTCCTTCAACTTGTCAGTGTTCCAGATCATCAAACTGTAACTCTGAAACTCTTATTAAAATTGGAGCTCTTTCAAATTCTGGTCCACCAGAATTTAATAAAAGTGATTGGGAATGCACAGATTTCGTAAAGAAAAATCCATCTATTGGCAAACCTGATAAGGAGGGCTCCAAGGAAATACCTCGTGACAGCAAAGACTACGTTACTGGACAAAAGTGCGTTCTTAGGAAGGATCTCAACGAAGTAAAAATCTGTCGTGCTATTTATGACTACGCGATGAATAGTCTTAAAAATCAAACAGATTCTACTGTTTACTTTGATACCACTTGTACTAATGCCGTTTCAAATTGTGGACCGATACGTCGCGAGCTCGATTCCAAAAATTTTCCTCTCCAGCTTGAATCAGAAAAATTGAAGCTCGAAACATTAAAATCCAGAATTATTCTCTGTGATGAAAAGATTAAGCAACTTGTCGGACGAAAAAATTATTCGCCTGACAGCGACACCTCCAAAATTTCAGATAAACCCCTTAAAATTCTCCCAGCCCCCGCAATGAAAAACCTTCAAGACCAGAAGGTCCCAGGGAAAACCGCGGAAGACGCGATCTAAACTACTCCTCATCCGAAGCAGTAAGCGAAGCAATGACGTTTAGATCCTCAAGCGTCGTCGTATCACCCTTCACGACCCCGTTCGTGGCGAGTTCGCGTAGTAATCGCCGCATGATTTTACCTGACCGCGTTTTCGGAAGTCCTTCCGAAAACCGAATCTCATCGGGACGAGCGAGCGCGCCGATTTCCTTCGTTACGTGGGCACGGAGTTCTTCCTTGAGCGCCTTTAACTGAACAGCATCAGTCCCTAATCGCTTAACATCAGCCGACTTTAAGCTCACAAACGCAACGATCCCCTGACCTTTTAATTCATCCGGTCGTCCCACGACCGCAGCCTCCGCAACCGATGGATGAGAAACCAGAGCCGATTCGATTTCCATCGTTCCTAAACGGTGTCCCGATACGTTTAAAACATCATCGACGCGACCTAAGCACCAGAGGTACCCATCCTCATCGAATCGTGCTCCGTCACCGGTGAAGTAAATGTCGTCCTTAAATTCAGAGAAATAAGTTTTCGCGAATCGCTCGGGATCACCATGAATCGTCCGCGCCATCGAAGGCCACGGCCTACGAATGACGAGGTACCCTCCCTTCCCTTTCGGTACGGGATTCCCAGCTTTATCTAAGATAGCGAGATCATAACCTGGAAGTGGAAAGGTCGCAGAGCCAGGCTTCGTCTTCGTGATCCCTGGAACAGGAGAAACAACGATCGCCCCAGTCTCCGTCTGCCAGTACGTATCGACGATCGGACAGCGTGATCCACCGATCACTTCGCGGTACCACATCCAAGCTTCAGGATTAATGGGCTCGCCCACAGTTCCGAGTAACCGT
Organism: Bdellovibrionia bacterium; assembly: GCA_041752095.1. GTDB lineage: Bacteria > Bdellovibrionota > UBA1018 > UBA1018 > UBA1018 > JACMQW01. The sequence continues at coordinate 5,311 of JBGSHQ010000010.1, read as the reverse complement.
AGCGAAGTCAGGTCATGTTGCTTCGGTAACGTAGAACCACTTTTCATAAACGCGCGGATCGCAGTCGGAGCTGTATAGAGAATTGAAACTTTCCACCGTGCGATCATTTCCCAGAAGCGATCGGGATAGGGCGTCGTCGGTGCTCCTTCGTACATAAAAATCGTCGCACCCAGAGACAGCGGTCCATAGACAAGGTAGGTATGTCCGGTAATCCAGCCGATATCCGCCGTACACCAGTAAACATCGAGCGCCTTTAGATCAAACACATCTCGAGCCGTCCGCATCGCGCCGGTTAAATATCCACCGGTCGAGTGAACAATCCCTTTTGGTTTTCCGGTCGTTCCGCTCGTATAAAGAATGAATAACGGATGCTCCGCCTCACAGGGTTCCGCCCCCCCGGTTTTCGCCACCTCTTCACTCGATAAAGCATAAGAAATACCGTACCAGTCGTACTCATTTGCTTGAGCGATCTTTCCAATCGATGCGGCAGATTTTTTAGATCCCGATGCTCCGACCTCTTCACGCGAAAGCGTGATCACATGCTGAATGGTCGGAGATCCTTCAACGGCCTTAACGACATTATCTCGGAGTGGGAGCTTCGCAGCTTTTCTCCATCCGAAGTCTGCGGTGAGAACTGCTTTAGCGCCCGCATCGTTCATTCGGTCCTTCAGTGACTCGGAGGAAAATCCTCCGAAAACGACCGTATGGGTGAAACCACCGCGTGCACACGCAAGCATCGCGACCGCGGCCTCAGGGACAAGCGGCATATAGATCGCGACTCGGTCGCCCTTCACTAGACCCAGTTTCCGAAGTGCAGCGGTTAACCGAACCGTGCGCGCGTGAAGTTCTCCATAAGTCCACTCCACTTTCTCAGGTTCACCCCCACTAAAAGGCTCGCCCTCCCAGAGAATTGCTTTTTTATTTCCCCATCCATCCAGGTGTCGATCGATACAGTTCTCGGAAGCATTCAGAATTCCATCTTCGAACCATTTCGCGAACGGAGGCTTCCAATCTAAAATTTTCGTAAAGGGCTTTTGCCACTGAAGTTCCATGGCGGCTTCTGCCCAGTATGTTTCTGGATTCAGTTTTGCGAACTCCATACGCTCGCGATATTCGGAAGGCTGGAGAAGAGCCTGCTCAGCGAACTTCTCTGGCACATCGAAAACGCGGGTTTCGTTCAGGGTCACCGAAAAGGAATGGGAATCAGACATTCCCCAAATCTAAAGAGCGACGACGTTTAATGCAACGACATCCGAAAGTTCAGAACCCGGGTGAAGACGCTCATAAGAGGCGTTCACTTCCGCGAACCATTCCTTCGTAGGATTCACGCGGAGCAGTGCTGTCAGAGCAAGCGCTCCATCAGGCGAGCTTCCTGCGCGCGCCGCTTCGGCGAGAAGGGCCGTTTTCACTTCTGTTCGAAGCTCAGCTCGTTCAGAGCCGATGTTTGAAAGTAACCGAATGACTGTTTGCCGCTCGCGAACCATTTCACGCGGTAAAGCCGATAAACCCGTGGTTAAACTCACGACTGCGGATTCTCCGTGCGTAATCACTTCGGACTGAACCTTCCCCATAAGGGTAAGCTCTGAGAATGCGTGCGCACCCTCAGTCCCACGGGTCGCAAGGAGCAGAATGAGCCGAATCGACTGATTCACCCCTTTTCCATCGGGGAAAAATTCCTTCAAGCGTTCATTCGTGGTGCTCATCGAATCGCGGTTTAAAAAATCTTTCGTTAATGCTGCTAATTCCGTATCCCGGGAGGAATCCACCTCAAACGCGGGTGAACGTCCCTGGGCCCGATTCCTGCCTTTTAGAATTTGGATATCGGCATCGGCTCCAGTGAGTAAAACACCGGGGGCGGTCACACGTGCAAAGACCTCAGGGGTCAAATCACCGGCTTTTCTGGCCTGGACCGGGCTCATCTTATAACCAGCCACCCAGGGCAAGACCCCACAGACGCCTAGCGCCACGGCCGAGATTCCGAAATAAGTCAATAATTTCTTATGGTTATCTTTCATAGACCCCTCTAAAACGGACAACTCGGGATATACAGCAACCTACCCATCTTCTTATAGTTGACAAATTCAGTCAAATAAATTCTAATAGATAGTAGGGTTCTGTCCAGGGTGATCTAGGGGGTATGTATGTTGGGGTATTCGCATTCGAAATTAATACCGATTCTTTCTGCCGCCGCTATGGCTTCGGCTTTATCGGGCTGTTTTCAAAACATCTCGGACAGTGATGGAGTTGCCTCGAAAAAATCGACAAGCCAAAGTAACTTTACGGATTCAGGCGGCGGAACAGTAAGTGGCGCTTTTAATGGAGCGACGATTCTAGCGAGTACCGCTCTCAGTGGTATCGTTGGCTCCTACGCATCTCCGTCTAACGCTTCTAAACTCGGAGTGCTCATTAATTTAAAAGCCCCTCTCATGGCTGCGATTGGTGAAGACACTCTGAATAGTCTCCTTAATCGTGTGGATGCAGAGAGCGCAGTCCAGAATATCGACGTCACCCTTCTCGTCCCTCAGTTTGGATTTAAACTTAATTTTAAATTCGCTAAAATCGCTTACGGAAATAATAAACAGCTTCGGAATGCACTGTCTGTTCGTCCTGATCTTGCCGGAGTGGATCTAGGCACGGGCTATCTTCCAGACTCGGCACCTGTTCTCCAGCAACCGAGCGGTTATGTTTTCACTTACGGTGGGATGAGCTTAGGGGCGGCGATTGCTCGTCTCACCATTCTTTATACGGATAGTTTAACCGGTGCTGCCGGGTTTCTACCGAACACGTCTAATTCCACTTGGGGAGTTGGATTTCCCGATAATAGCTCCCCGCAAGCGAATGCTTCGTTTACCCCTCTCACCCCAAATTTAGGAAAAATTTTCGATAAACTTTATCGCAATCCGAATGATGGGAGCTGGACAGCAGACGCTGATTTCGCCGACGTAGGAGTCAATGCTTCTAAATATATGCTCGCCATTCATAAAAAGGCTGATGGATCGGTTGCCCAAGCTTGGATCATTAATCCAATCGTCGCAGCACCTAAAGGCGTTCTCCTCTGTTCGTCACAGCGAGATGATCTTGAATACCGAATTGCAGATCCTGCTTCGCCAGCTAATAATCCGACTTACTACTACGTCGGGGATAAAGCGGCTTGTAACTGTCATCCCACTGAAACCGAGGCTGGGGTAGCAACTCCGATTGCTGGAGTCTTCGATCCCTGCGTAACACCTCCAAGCCCGGGTGCACTCAGCACACGCGCAAACTCAGCTACGAATAAAGCTACTTTCTTAACCGAGGCCTCAGCGATGTATCCGCCTTCGCCCGCTTCCGCAGTGTTCGCCCCGAAGCTCACCACAGTAAACGGCTTCACGATCACATCGCCGCTTTAATATTTTCTGCCTGAATCCATAAAAAAAGCCCCGAGTCGTAAGACCCGGGGCTTTTTACTTCGACCGAAGGGCCAAAGTTAAATCAGTTTACCGCTTCTTTGAATTCACGGCCGGGACGGAACTTAGGTACCGTCATCGCTGGAATCTTAATTTCTTTTCCAGTTTGTGGGTTACGTCCCATGCGAGCCTTACGCTTCGCCTTCGTGAACGTTCCGAAACCAACGAGGGTGACATCGTCACCTTTCTTTACGGCCTTCTTGATCGAATCAATAGCCGAATTCAGGCAGTTTTCTGCATCAGTCTTAGTGACGTTTGATGCGGTTGCAATCGCTTCAATGAGTTGTGCTTTATTCATGGTGATCTCCTTATCACGTTAATTTTAAACCCAGCCTGGCGTCCCATCCCAAGGATCGCAGTATCTCAAATAGAGGCACGCCGGAGACCATCCATGAATTTCCGCGGCCAGACCGAATCTTCATACTAAATGAGTGTGACGAAGGGATGACGGTCCGTCAAGCGGTCCGATAGATTTTTAATGACTCGATCTTCACTTCATCGCGAGGGCGATCCATCGATGCAGTCGGGGTCACACCGATTGCGTTCACGACTTCCATTCCCTTCACGACTTTACCGAAAACCGAGTGCTTATTATCGAGCCATGGGCACGCAACTAACGTAACGAAAAACTGGGATCCGTTCGTACCAGGTCCTGCGTTCGCCATTGAAAGCATTCCAGGAGTTTTATGACCGAGCGTCGGATGAAACTCATCCTTAAAACGATAACCCGGTCCACCCGTTCCCTGTCCGAGACGATCTCCGCCTTGGATCATGAAATCTTTAATCACGCGGTGAAAAATCGTTCCGTTATAAAACGGAGCAGTCGCCTTTTCACGCGTTTTTGGATCGGTATATTCTTTCTGCCCGGTAGCTAAACCTACGAAATTTGCTACAGTCTCTGGAGTTTTTTCTTCCTCAAGCGAGCAAATCCACTCGCCTTTATTCGTCGTGAAAACTGCGAATAAACCTTTTCCAAGACCGAGATCTTTTTCTTCAACTTTATAGGGAAACGACATAGAGACTCCTTGTTTTAGTGGGTGAAAGAGAAATTATTTTACGTTAGGTGGCCGACGTAGGGGCTGGGTCATACGTGTTCGACCCATCGTTTGAAGAAGCTTCGTAAACGCTTTCCGATTTGCTTCGTAATGAATTCGAGAATGAGCTTCATCGAGCGGGAGCCATACGAATTCGGAGTGTTCTTTTTTATCCAGAGTAGCTGCCGGGCATCCCGGATACGTTTCGAAGTAGAAAACGGTTTCGTGAGTCGGGCCCCACTTTCCATCAAAAGTGAAATCCATTCCGAGCGACTCGATCGAACGAAGCGGGGCTAAACCCGTCTCTTCGATGGCTTCACGAAGCGCACCCTTTTGGATCGTTTCACCGGGCTCTACCTTACCGGTTACCGGTTGCCAAAAAGCACCTCGTTCAGGGAGCGTCTTTAATAGAAGAACACGGAGCTCTCGATTATCGAATTTGGAGAGAATCCAGACTTGGGCTTTTTCTTGTATTAATTCTTTGGTCGACTTCATCGGTCCCTAGAATTCCAGCTTGGGCGAATTAACTCAAGCTGAAATCACCGCGCCGCGCGTTATCTCCACGTTTCTAATTGAATCTGACGGCGCTCTTCGTTAAATCAGAGTTTCCCGCATCGGCGCCGATGTAGCTCAGTGGTAGAGCAACGCTTTCGTAAAGCGTAGGTCGTTGGTTCAATCCCAATCATCGGCTCCATTTAGATTATAAATATGAAACCAGCCGAACTTTTCACTGTCCCCGTAAAGACGATCACGAACCAAGAGACCACTCTCGAATCCTACCGAGGTAAGGTTCTCCTTATCGTGAACGTCGCGAGCAAGTGTGGATTTACC
>JBGSHQ010000009.1:0-20080 GCA_041752095.1 Bdellovibrionia bacterium | reverse complement strand
TACTATGCCGTTGCTGAAAAGCAGGGTGTTCCAAAAGAGAAAGTTAAGGGAACACTTCAGAACGATATTCTAAAAGAATACATCGCCCAAAAAGAGTGGCTCTTTCCAGTAAAGCCCGCAACGGAACTCGTTATTGATACGATTCAGTATGGAACCGAACACTATCTAAACTGGAACACAGTCAGTATTTCTGGCTATCACATTCGTGAAGCAGGCGCGACGGCAGTTCAGGAGCTTGCTTTCACACTTGCGGACGGCCTTGCTTACGTAGACCGCTGTATTGCGCGAGGAATGGATATTGATTCATTCGCGCCGCGCCTCTCTTTTTTCTTCGACGTTCATAGTGATTTCTTCGAAGAGATTGCTAAGTTTAGAGCAGCACGCAGAATTTGGGCCCGTCTCATGAAAGACCGCTATAAAGCGAAAGACCCAAAATCGTGGATGCTGAGAACCCACGCACAGACTGCGGGAGTTTCCTTAACCGCCCAGCAACCGCATAATAATATTGTTCGCGTTGCTGTTCAGGCACTCGCCGCGATTATGGGCGGCACGAATTCTCTTCATACGAATTCGATGGATGAGACACTTGCACTTCCTACTGACGAGGCCGTTATGATTGCGCTTCGTACTCAGCAAGTGATTGCCGAAGAATCTGGCGTCGCAAATGTCGCCGACCCATTCGGCGGAAGCTATTTTATGGAAGGGCTTACGAATCGTGTTGAGCGTGAAACACTTGAATATATTCGCAAGATCGATGAAATGGGCGGAATGATCGCCGCTGTCGAACGAGGGTATCCACAAGCCGAAATTGCAAACTCTGCTTACCATTTTCAACGCCAGCTTGAAGCGAAGCAAAAGGTGATGGTTGGTGTAAATAAATACGAAGTAGAAGAAACTGCGCGAAAAATGGATACGCTTTATATCGATCGATCGGTTGAGAAAAAGCAGATCGAAAAACTTGCGCAGCTTAAGAAAAAGCGGAACGCCACAGAAGTTGCGGCCGCGCTTGAGCATGTTCGCAAGGAAGCGGAAGCGGGCAAAAACATGTGCCCATCGATTCTTGCTGCAGTAAAAAAGTACGCGACCCTTCAGGAAATATGCGACACGCTCCGTTCCGTTTACGGAATTTACCGCGATGTCGGAAACTTTTAAGGAATAACCATGAACAACCAAAAAATCAGAGTTTTAGTAGCTAAACCAGGATTAGATGGGCATGACCGCGGCGCAAAGGTTATAGCTCGCGCACTTCGTGATGCAGGGTTTGAGGTGGTTTATACGGGCCTTCACCAAACGCCCGAGATGATTGTACGTGCAGCCGTAGAAGAGGATGTGCAGGTTGTTGGGCTTTCGATTCTCTCGGGGGCGCATAATGCTTTAGTTCCCGAAGTGATGGATGGACTTAAAAAAGAAGGCTTAACCGACGCACTGATATTAGTGGGTGGAATTATTCCTGAAGAAGATATTGTTGAGCTTAAAAAACTGGGCGTGCACATGGTCTTCACACCGGGGGCTTCTCTTCAGGCCGTTGTTGACTACATTCAAGCACACGCGCCTAAGCGGGATTAAATTCGTCGCGCCTAAATACGGGGTTCGTCTTTAAGGAAGTGCACTAAATTCCAAAGCCAATTTGGGAGTGCGCGAATTTTTGCAATCGGACTCTTCCTGTAGAATTCGAAAAACTGTCTAAACGCAGCCGACTGAAAAGGTGTGTAAGGAAACCACCAAAACGATTTGAAGACGAAGAGCGAGCTGAGTGGTTTATGAATATGTCGTGTGTTCACAAACTCATGTAAACCGCGAGCCGAGTGCTTTCGTCCAAAACCGGTTTCTTTAACCCCACCCCACGGAGTTTCGGGTAGGCCTGCGGTATAGACCACCTCATTTATTGTTACGGTACCCACTTCAAGGCGCTTAGCAATTACCTCGCCGAGTGAAATGTTTCGGGTGATCACACTCGCGAGTAAGCCATAGCGACTGTGGTTTGCTTTTTCGACCGCTTCATCCACGGATTTAAATGTGGTGATGGCAACAACGGGTCCAAAGGTTTCTTCGTTATAAATATCAAGCGACTCAATATTTTTTCCCGTAACGATCGTTGGGTGAAGATAACACTGATCATCTGAAAAGGTTCCACCCGCAATAAACTCAGCGCCCTGATCTTTTGCTTGTTTAATTTGTGCGGCGTAGATTTCTTTTTGTTTCTGAAAAGTGATCGCGCCTAGGTCATTAGACCCGTTTTTAGATGAGCCCTGGCGCAGAGTTTTTAATTTTGTTTTTAGTAATGAATTAAACTCTTCTGCGATCGACTCGTGAACAATAATACGCTCTACAGAAGCACAAATCTGACCCGAATTTGAAAAAGCACCCCAGAGCGCGGCGCTTGTTGCATAGTCGAGGTCAGCGTCGGCAAGCACAATCATCGGATCTTTTCCGCCGAGCTCCAGATTAACGGGCGTTAGGTTCTCTGCCGCCGCTTTCATCACGCGTTTTCCTGTAGCAACACTTCCGGTGAAAAAAATCTTCGCGGGCTTATGCTCAACTAAGGCAGCACCGAGCTTCCCGTCACCAATGACCGTTGTGATGAGCCCCTTAGGAAAACCCGCTTCTTCAAATAGTTCTTGGATCTTTAATCCAATGAGGGGCGTAACCTCTGATGGCTTAAATAGAATGGCGTTCCCAGCGAGCACTCCCATAACCAACTCACCCATGGGTAAAAGAAAGGGGTAGTTCCAAGGAGAAATGACCGTAATCACGCCCAGTGGCCAATAGTTTAAATAACTTGCCCGGTGTTTCATGAGCCCCATAGGGATGCGCTCGTTCGCTAAAAGTTGCGGACCGGTTTTAGCGTAAAAGGTGCAGAGTTCTACAGCAGCAAAGACTTCGTTGGTCATCGCTTCGAATAAGGGTTTTCCGTTTTCAGTCGAGATGAGTTTAGCGATTTCGTCGACGTGGTTAATAAGTGTTTCACGAAGATCGTAAAGTCGTTCCGCCCGTTCTTTTACAGAAACCAGTGCCCATTTTTTTTGGACTTCATTCGCCCGCTCAAAAAGGGACCTGATTTCTTGGGTGTTCGTAAAAGGAAGTTCTCGAATGAGTTCGCCAGTAGTGGGATTTCGAACAGACAGTGTTTCCATGGGTGCTTATAGTTTAGAGCCCAGCTCTACAGGGTGTCTAGGAAGCGATGCGGCATGTAAAAAATAATGCGGCGCAAGCATCTTTCTTCCCTAAAAACCCTAAAATAAGGTATTTCCCCGGGTGCGCTATGCCTAAAACACAAGACTTCCAAGTCATCGTTATTGGTGCCGGTCACGCAGGCACCGAAGCCGCCCATGCTGCTGCGGCCATGGGATGCAAAACTGCGCTCATTACTTTGAATCCCGAACGAATTGGATTTCTTTCGTGCAACCCTGCGATGGGTGGGCTTGCTAAAGGCCAACTCATAAAAGAAATCGATGCTCTTGGCGGCATCATGGGAATGCAGACGGATAAGACCGCGATTCAATATCGTAGACTAAACTCGTCTAAAGGTCCCGCCGTTCGTTCCTCGCGAGCACAGTGTGATAAGCCACTTTATGCGGAAAAAATGCGGGAATTTATCGCTTCTGTTCCCGGCATTACTATTTTTGGAAACGAAGTCGCAGACATTCTTTTTGAAAAAAGTGGAAATGAAACGCGCATCACGGGCGTGAAACTTCGTGATGGTTCCACCGTTCTAGCTGGAGCAGTTGTTGTGACTTCTGGAACGTTCATGCGAGCAGTGATGCATACAGGGTTTGATCAAACTGAAGGGGGTCGAGTCGGCGATGAGGCGTCTAAAACGTTAAATCGATCGATTGAAGAGTTAGGCTTTCAACTTCGACGACTAAAAACGGGAACCCCACCGAGGCTCGATAAGGATTCGATCGACTGGTCTAAAACCGAACCCCAGTCGGGGGACACGAACCCCATTCCGTTTTCCTTCTATTATAGAGGGGATCGCTTTCCCGAGTTGCCTCAAGTAAATTGCTTTATTACCTATACAAACGCACAAACACATGATATTATTGAGAATAATTTTGATAAAAGCCCCATGTTTACGGGGGTTATTAAAGGTGTTGGACCCAGGTATTGCCCGTCCATCGAAGATAAAGTAAAACGGTTTAGTGATAAGGAACGCCACCAGATCTTTCTGGAGCCCGAAGGGCTGAATGTTCCTGAAATTTACGTCAACGGAATGTCGACCTCTCTACCGCGAGATGTCCAAGAAGCCTTCATCCACTCAATTGTAGGTTTGGAAAACGCGCGATTTCTTAAGCACGGATATGCGGTTGAGTATGATGCCGTCGATGCTCGAATGTTGAAGTCTACGCTCGGAGCGAAAGATATATCCGGGCTTTATTTCGCCGGACAGGTAAACGGGACTTCTGGATATGAAGAGGCGGGAGCACAGGGACTCATTGTGGGGATGAATGCCGCGCTTTATGTGAATAAAAAGGATCCGTTCGTTCTTGCCCGTCACGACGGGTACATTGGTGTTCTCATCGATGATCTTATTTTAAAGGGATCCGATGAGCCGTACCGAATGTTTACGTCGCGTGCGGAATATCGACTCCATCTTCGGGAAGATAACGCCGATCTCCGCCTCTCGGAAATGGGTTATCAAGCGGGACTACTTTCAGAAAAAAACTATCGCGCATTTTCAATAAAGCGCGACGCAATCCAAAAGTTATCGGCCGAAGTCGCCGAAAGATTTTTATATCCAAACGAAACCACCAACTCTTGGATTCGGGACAGAGGACTTCCCATTCTTAAGGATAAAACGCCATTTTCAGCCTTTTTAAGGCGCCCGGAAGTGAAAATTGAACTTCTTTCTGAAGTTCCGACCGAAACCAAACTCGATCTTAAAGACTTAAGCCCCGAAGTCGTTGAGCAGGTTGAAATTCAAGTGAAGTACGCCGGATATATCCAGCGTGATCTTGAACTTTTAGAAAGTGTTAAAAAGAATGAGGAACTTCGGATTCCTCTCCACCTTGATTATGCGCTCGTGCCTGGCCTTTCGACGGAAATCAGAAATGCACTTACAGAAACGCGACCGGAAACCATCGGCCAAGTGAGCCGCCTCATGGGAGTTACCCCAGCAGCAGTCGCGAATCTTCATATCTATCTAAAGATGCAGGATGCACGTGCATGAATGATTCGGCTGAGTTTCAAAAATTATTAGAAAATGACCCAAGCCTAGAACTGAGCGCAGAGCAGATTTTAAGAATAAGGGAATTCCGCGAAGAGGTTTTAAAGGAAAACGAAGTTCAGAACCTTACCCGACTTCTTTCTCCGACAGATTTTTATGAAGGGCACATCAAAGACGTCGTTCATTTAAGAAAATCTGGCCTCTTAGAGTACCCAGCAATGGATCTTGGGGCTGGAATGGGGGTCCCTGGCCTGCTTAGCGCCCTTATTTACGGCACAGAAGGTGGAAAAACGTGGATTTCTTCTGATTCTGAAGGAAATAAAGCTGATTTTTCGCGCCGCATGATTGACCGTTTTCGTTTAGAGGGCGTGTATGCGACGGATTCTAGGGGAGAGGAATACCTGAGTAGTCATGAGGTCGGCTCTGTTGTTGCTCGCGCGGTGGGTCCAGTAACGCGTATTTACGCTTGGATCCGTGGACGTTCCACGTGGAACAATTTGGTTCTTCTCAAGGGACCAAGATGGAACGAAGAGTGGTCGGATTTTCTTGCAACCCCTCAAAGAAGCCAACTTATCCCAGACGGTGAGTATAAATACACCGTTGGATCTGAAGAAAAGACCAGAATCATCGTTCGTCTTCGTCGAAAATAAGACTTTATTCATGTTCCACGTGGAACAAAGTCTAAAAAAAATCAAAATTTCTAAGAAAAACGCTTGCTGAAAAGAATGAGCATCCTTACTCTTTACGTAAGTAGATTTTTTATCGGGTACTCACATGAGTGAATACCCAGCCTCCACAACCACACATTGTTCTTCTCGGACTGGGTGCTTGAGCTATTAAAGGCAAGCACCCAGCGGGGGTGTTGGATAAGCAAGGATGCCAGGAGATATTCAGATGATCCAGAAACTAGGGAAAGTAATAGCGCTGATTAATCAGAAGGGCGGAGTTGGAAAAACCACCACCACCGTTAACCTTGCAGCCTCTTTGGCGCTCGCAAAGCGAAAAATATTAGTTCTCGACTTCGACCCCCAGGGAAACGCCTCTTCAGCGCTTGGTATCGACAGAGAAACGGCTTCATCCCGCCCAACCATCTATAACGCCCTTATTGGCGAGGCGAAGTTATCCGAAACCATTCACCCCACAGAAGTGGATGGCCTCTTTGTTTCCCCAGCAAATTCAGAGCTTTCTGGAGCAGAAATTGAACTTGTTTCAATGTTTGCGCGCGAGATGAAGCTGAAGGCGGCCATCGCCGAAGTAAAATCACAGTACGACTATATATTGATCGACTGTCCACCATCACTCGGACTTCTTACCGTAAACGCTCTTACTGCGGCGGATAGTTATCTTGTCCCACTTCAGTGCGAGTACTTTGCGCTCGAAGGGTTGTCTCAGCTTATCCATACAGTTGGACTTATCAGACAGAGTACAAATCCGAATCTCGCGGAAGAAGGAATTCTTCTCACGATGTATGACGGGAAGACGAACCTTTCAAACCAAGTTGTTGACGAGGTGCGTAAACACTTTGCTGAGCAAGTTTTCACAACGGTAATTCCAAGAAACGTACGTCTCTCAGAATGTTCGAGTTTCGGAAAGCCAATCGTTCTTTATGACGTGAACTCGAAAGGCTGTAGCGCGTACCTCAGCCTCGCGAATGAATTTTTAACCCGAAACCAAACAGTAGAAAAAAGTTCGGTAACCCCGGGCTTAATAACGCCACCCCCATTTAACCACCCAATGAACGAGTCCGAGGGAAGTCATGCAAACACCAAACTCTAATAGTGGATCAAAAGTAACCGGACGCCCCGTTTTAGGAAAAGGACTCGCATCCCTTTTTCCATCGAGCCCAAGCCCAACTTCCACGACACCCACGTCGAGCGCCACCCCTGAGGTGAGTAATTCGAATAGAATTCCAGGGATCACTTTCGCAAATATAGAAGACATCGTCCCGAATCCCTATCAGCCACGAAGAGAGTTTAAAGAAGAAGAGCTTCGCGAACTTTCCCAATCGATTATTGCAAATGGAATTATCCAACCCCTTGTTGTTCGTAAGGGACCCTATGGATATCAGCTCATCGCGGGTGAGCGTCGCCTGAGAGCCTCGAAAATGGCTGGTTTAAAGCAAGTTCCGATCGTCATTCGTAAATCGACAGACAAGGAAGCTCTTGAAATTGCGCTGGTCGAAAATATTCAGCGATCTGATTTAAACTGTGTTGATGAAGCGCTCGCCTATCTTCAACTCATGCAGGATTTTAATTTAACTCAGGATGAAACTGCGGAACGCGTAGGTAAAGAGCGCTCGACGGTAGCAAACTTTATTCGCCTTCTCCGGTTACCCGAAGCAATTATCGACGACTTAAAAAAAGGCGCCCTTTCTTTTGGTCACGGAAAAGCACTTCTGTCGCTTGAAGATCAAGATCAGAGACTTCTTGCGCGCAAAAAAATCATTGAGGAAAAGCTTTCTGTACGGGCCACCGAGGCACTCGTGCACGAGTTACAGAAAAATACAGGTTCCACGGGAAACGTGACGATCGAACAGGTTCGCGAACTTACCCCCGTTCAGTCACGACTTAAGAATTTAGCGATAGAAATCACGCGCTCGGTCGGAGTGCGGACAGAAGTAAAAGGGAACGAGAAGCGCGGAAAAATGGTTCTTCACTATTCATCGCGCGAAGAACTTGAACGCCTGATCAGCCTCATGCAGACTTCTAAGTAATGTCGCCGAGTAAATCGTCCCTTTCAGTTCCTACAAGTCTTTCAGCGGTAACCGGAGTCCTTGACGCGGGGTCTGAGTTTGAAGGAAGGCTCACGTTCCAGGGAACGTTGCGCATTGGCGGAAGCTTTAAAGGCCAAATTTTCACCCCAGACACCCTGATCATCGGCGAAGGCGCGAAAGTGAGCGGCGAAATCGACGCAGGTATTGTCATCATCAGCGGCGAAGTTCAAGCGAACATCAAGGCGCGTCACCGCGTTGAGATCCATTCTCCCGCAGTGTTTCGCGGGAGCATTGTCACGCCGAGTCTTCAGGTAGATGAAGGAGTCATCTTCGAAGGATCGAGTAAGATGATAAACTCTGCGTCCTCACCGATTACTCAGTAAGATAGATTCTGCCATCTCCCTTCTTGACCGCCCAGAAAAGCGCGTGTTAGCACCAGATACCAATTCCAACGTAGTGTATTCTGGAGACTTTTGTGGACGCAATCATTGCGCAACTCGGCTTGGACCAAACTTTTTTTATTCAATTTGCTGTGTTTACAGCGATTTTCTTTATTATTCCCACGGTATTCTTCAAGCCCTTTCAAAAACTAATTGAAGCGCGCCACGAGAAGACAATTGCTGATCGTGAAAAAGCAGAAGAACTCGTGAAGCAAGCAAACGCGAAGCTTGAAGAGTTTAAGTCTCGGATGAGTGATGAACGCGGGAGAGCACGCGCGGAATATGAACGCGTGCTTTCTGAAGTGAAAGCCGAAGAAGCGAAAATTTTAGGAGCCGCCCGCGAAGAGGCAAAAAAAATTACCCAGACTGCAATGGAGTCGATCCAAAACCAGTCGACCCAGCTACGACGATCGCTTGAGGCGGATGCCGAAGGGCTCGCGCTTCAAATTGCAGATATGCTTACGAAGAGACAATAACCATGTCAGAACACGCACCTTCAATTTCAAGCCTGATTTACCCGTTTATCAATTTCGCAATTTTAGTGGGCGCTCTTTTTTACTTTTTAAAGGCACCGATTAAAGGCTTTGTGAAAGGACGCCATGACTCTTTAAAAGAGCAGCTTGAAAGCGTTCAGCAAAAACTCGCCGACGCTCAAAAACAATATCAGGAATATTCGCAAAGACTTTCATCGATGGACGCTGAAATTGCGTCACTCATTAAACAAATTCGCAGTGACGCCGAATCAACCAAGGTGAAGGTGGTTACTGAAGCAAAAAGAATGGCTGATCAAATCGTCATTGATTCGAAGCGCACCTCTGAATCAATGATGGGAGAATTTAAAAATCAGGTTCGTGCAGATATTGCGAACCTTGTTATTTCCCGCACCGAACATCTTCTGAAAGACCGCATGACGGGCGAAGTTCGCGAACAGCTTAAAAAAGATTTTTCTAAACAAATGGAGAGTGGCCGATGAGTGTCAGCCGTTCTTACGCAAGAACCTTACTAGAAACAGCACAAGAGACCGGACTGAAGTCCACGGATCTTGATAAGATTGAGTCCGAACTTTCAACCTTCGTCTCTACTGTTGGTTCATCCTCAGGGTTGAGCGAAGCGCTTTCAAGTCCAATCGTCTCTTCTGTCGAAAAGGCCGGAGTAGCTGGAGTCGTGGCAACGAAGCTCGGGTTTTCTAAGTTGACTACCCAGTTTTTAACAATGGTCGCCCGCAAGGGACGAGCACCCGCAATTGATGCGATCACCGACGCATTCACCGTTGTTCGCCTTGAGAGCGAAGGAGCAATGCTCGGCGAAGTTGTATCTGCGGATGTTCTTAAGAAAGAAGATCTCGAGGAGCTCGCAACTGCGTTCACAAGAAAATTAGGCAAGAAGGTCGTCTTCAGATCTTCCGTCGAACCCGCGCTACTTGCGGGATTAAAAGTTACCGTTGGCGGAACGACGTATGACGGTTCGCTTCGTGCCCAACTTCACCAACTTCGTGATCGCCTTGTTTATGGAAAATCAGGCGCCGCACACTAAATTTTTTAAACGAGTTAAGAGAGGTTAAAATGCAAATTCGACCAGAAGAAATCACCCAGATCCTAAAAACCCAATTAAAAGACTTCGATAAGAAGCTCGATATTTCTGAAACCGGAACAGTCATCTCTGTGGGTGACGGAGTCGCGAAACTTTACGGGCTCGAAAAGGCGATGGCCGGCGAGCTTGTTGACTTCGGAAGCGGCGTTTTCGGAATGATTCTTAACCTTGAAGAAGACTCTGTTGGGGTCGCAATTCTTGGGGATGAATCCACTATTAAAGAAGGCTCTCCAGTAAAGAGAACAGGAAAGATCGTTCAGGTTCCAGTTGGTGAAGCACTTTGTGGTCGCGTGGTGAACGCACTTGGAATGCCGATCGACGGTAAGGGTGATATCGCTTCTAAAGAAACCCGAAAGATTGAAATTAAGGCGCCCGGAATTGTTGCGCGCCAGTCGGTTAATGAACCTCTTCAAACCGGAATTAAAGCGATCGACTCCATGATTCCAATCGGACGTGGACAGCGCGAATTAATCATTGGTGACCGCCAAACGGGAAAAACTGCGGTTGCTCTTGATACGATTATTAACCAAAAGGGCCGCGGTGTTTATTGCATCTACGTCGCTATCGGACAGAAGCAGTCTACGGTTGCTCAGATCGTGGATAAACTTCGCCAGTACGGCGCACTTGATTACACGGTTGTGGTAGCAGCTACTGCTGCTGAGTCTGCACCGATGCAGTTTCTCTCCGCATACACCGGAGTCACGATCGGCGAATGGTTCCGCGATAACGGAAAGCACGGCCTCATCGTTTATGACGATCTTACAAAACAAGCTCAGGCTTACCGCCAGCTTTCCCTACTCCTTCGCCGTCCTCCAGGCCGCGAAGCTTATCCGGGAGACGTTTTCTATCTCCACTCTCGTTTGCTTGAGCGCGCAGCTAAGCTTTCGAGCGCAATGGGCGGCGGTTCATTAACCGCACTTCCTATTATCGAAACTCAGGCCGGCGACGTTTCGGCATATATTCCGACTAACGTGATTTCGATCACGGACGGACAGATCTTTCTTGAAACCGACCTTTTCCACTCCGGCGTTCGTCCGGCAGTTAACGTGGGTATTTCGGTTTCTCGCGTGGGTGGTTCTGCTCAGGTGAAGTCGATGAAGCAGGTTTCAGGAACACTTCGTCTCGACCTCGCACAGTACCGTGAAAAAGCAGCATTTGCTCAGTTCGGATCTGATCTTGATGCCGCTACT
The DNA here is from genome assembly GCA_041752095.1 of Bdellovibrionia bacterium. Lineage (GTDB taxonomy): Bacteria > Bdellovibrionota > UBA1018 > UBA1018 > UBA1018 > JACMQW01. Next base: position 8,980 of record JBGSHQ010000009.1, on the reverse strand, counting down.
CAGAAGCAGCTTTCTCGGGGTAGTCGATTAGTTGAACTCCTTAAGCAAGACCAGTATTCACCGATGTCGGTTGAAGAACAGGTGCTAATGGTTTTCGCTGGCACGAAGGGCTACACAGATAAATTTCCGATCAGCGCACTGAAGTCCTACGAGAAGCAACTCGTAGAATTCATGCACCGTAAATACCCAGAAGTGATGAAGGGGATGCAAACCCAGAAAATTGATGGGGAACTTCAGACGAAATTAGTCGCAGCTCTTACTGAGTTCGAAGGAACCTTCTCGGTTTAAAATATGGCGAGTATTAAGGACTTAAAAAAACGAATTGGGAGTACGAAGAATACTCAGCAGACCACGAAAGCCATGAAAATGGTTTCTGCTGCGAAACTTCGCCGCGCCCAGGAAGCGATTACGAACAACCGGCCCTATGCTAAGCAGGTCGGTTCACTTGTAACTCGCATGCTTTCTGCGCCTGAGGTGACACTTTCTTCTCCCCTTTTAGACCGCGATGGGCAGACGTCGCCTGAGGGAAAGAAACTTCTACTCTTAGTTGTGACTTCGGACCGGGGACTTTGCGCTGGGTTTAATGCGACCATCATTAAACTTGCCGGACGCTATCTAAATTCGGAAGGCAGAAAGTTTGAATCCGTCACGTTCGCTTTCTTAGGAAAGCGCGGATTTGATTTTTATAAAACGAAGTCTGGCTTCACCGTAGGCGAGTACTTCGAAGAGGCAGGCGGAAAGGTTACCTTTAAAAAGGCAAACGACGTTTCGAACACCCTCTGTAAGGGTTATCTGAACGGCGACTTCCACGAAGTTAAAATCATTTATAATGAGTTTAAAAACGCCGTTCTTCAGATCCCTACGATTGAAGACTTCCTCCCACTTCGCCCGAAAGCAAATACGTCGGGAGAAGCGGTTTCTGAAAATGTAATTGTGAAGCCGAATGCGGATGCAATTCTTGAGACATTGCTTGAGAAGCATTTCGCAATTCAGATTTTCCGCGTGATGCTCGAGTCCCAAGCGGGCGAGCACGGCGCACGGATGAGTGCGATGGAAAATGCCACGAAGAATGCTGGCGAAATGATTAAAAAACTTACCCTTCAATATAACAAACAACGGCAGGCCGGGATCACGAAGGAACTTCTCGAAATTATTTCGGGAAGCGAATCTTCGAAGTCTCAAGCAGCCTCTTAATTTTAGAACAGCCACAATTTTAGAACAGCCACAATTTTATAACAGCCACATAACTTTAGAAATAACGACAACGTAACGGAGAGAAAAAAATGTCTGCAACTGCACAAGACGCAAAACATGGCCGGATTAAACAGGTTATCGGACCGGTGGTGGACATCGAGTTCCCTAACGGAAAACTTCCTGACATTTACCACGCGGTAAAAGTGACCAACCCTTCGAATGAAGGTGGAGAATGGAACCTTGTTCTCGAAGTTGCTCAGCACCTTGGCGGAAACACGGTTCGCACTATCGCTATGGATGCTACCGACGGATTAACCCGCGGTCAGCCTGCGATGAACACGGGTGACCAGATTCTCGTTCCAGTAGGCCGCGAGACCCTCGGACGAATCATTAACGTTATCGGCCAGCCAGTGGACGAAAAAGGCCCTGTCGCTGCCAAGAAGTCGTACCCGATTCACCGAAAAGCGCCGCTTTTCCGCGATCAGTCGACACAAGTACAACCGTTCTACACCGGCATTAAGGTTGTTGACCTTCTCGCTCCTTATATCCGTGGCGGTAAGATTGGTCTCTTCGGTGGAGCCGGAGTGGGTAAAACCGTTCTGATTCAGGAGCTGATTAACAACATCGCAACCCAACACGGTGGATACTCCGTATTCGCAGGGGTTGGAGAGCGTACTCGTGAAGGAAACGATCTCTGGCATGAAATGACGGAGTCGGGAGTTATCTCGAAGACTGCACTTGTTTACGGACAGATGAACGAACCACCAGGAGCGCGTGCTCGAGTTGCTCTTACTGCTCTTTCGATCGCAGAATACTTCCGCGACGAAGAGAACCAAGACGTTCTTCTCTTCATCGACAACATCTTCCGATATACCCAGGCCGGATCAGAAGTGTCCGCACTTCTTGGACGTATTCCTTCTGCCGTGGGTTATCAGCCGACTCTTTCGACTGAAATGGGTGAACTCCAAGAACGAATTACTTCGACCAATAAAGGATCGATTACTTCGATTCAGGCGATTTACGTTCCTGCCGACGATTACACCGATCCGGCACCTGCAACGACCTTTACCCACCTCGATGCGACGACTAACCTTAGCCGTCAGATCGCCGAGCTTGGAATTTATCCTGCTGTGGATCCTCTCGCATCGACCTCACGCGCTCTCGACCCACGCGTCGTCGGCGATGAGCACTATAAGGTCGCACGTATGGTTCAGCAGATCCTTCAGCGCTATAAAGATCTTCAGGATATTATCGCGATTCTCGGGATGGATGAACTTTCTGAAGAAGATAAGGTCACTGTTTTCCGCGCTCGTAAGGTTCAGCGATTCCTTTCTCAGCCGTTCTTCGTTGCAGAACAGTTTACCGGCTTAAAAGGGAAGTTCGTTAAGATCGAAGATACGATCCGCGCCTTCCGTGAAATCTGTGAAGGTAAACATGATGATCTTCCTGAGCAGGCATTCTTGCTAGTTGGAACGATTGAAGACGCTATCGAGAAGGCGAAAACCCTCGTTTAAAAAATATGAAGCTCACCATTTTATCTCCAGAAAAGAAGATCGCAGCGGAACTCGAAGTTTCTTCAGTCACCCTTCCCGGAAGCGAAGGGCAGATCCAGATTCTTCCCGAGCATGCCGATATGATCGGAACACTTGAGACGGGACCTTTCATTTATATCCCGACGACAGGCGAGCAATCGGTGGGTGTGATTAGTTCTGGGTTTTTTGAAATCAAGAACGATGCAGTGATCGTGGCAGCTGAAACCTGTGAGTTGGCTGGAGATATCGATCTGGCTCGTGCAAAGGCCGCTCAGAAAAAAGCTGAAGGTGCACTGAGTGACCCAGGCCTCGATATGAAGCTCTTCCGTAAGTATGAGCTTAAACTCCAGCGAGCACTGATTCGTCAGCACATCGGTGGAAGTGGCGCCGACATTTAAAAGCGCAAGGATTTTAAACCTTTATCTAAGACCTCTCAAGTACTACTTGAGGGGTCTTTATATTTTCAAGCACCGCCAAAATATATTTGATGTGCGTTACTTGCGGAGGGTCGAAAAGGTGGTTACTCTTTTAGATAGGATAGCCATGAATAACACGGGTTCGATGGAACGGACTCTCACTACGAAGTCATTCTGCCAATGGACGGCGGCAACAACACTTGTTGCAGCGGGATCCGTCGCCCTATTCTCTGCAGCCACGCTTGATAAAATCAGTGAAAATGGGCCTGTTTCCATCGATATTTCAGCATTTTCAAAACTGACCCGAGCAAGTTTAGCGCTTGATCGCATTGAAGATGAAAAATTAATTAACGAAGAAAATAGAATTTTAGAGCTGGCGCTTTTTTCTCAGGCGGAAAAGCTTCAGGAAGTGAATACGAAGTTTCGCAAGATTCACGTAGCACGAGTACAAAAGGCGGTTACCCCAAAGGCTGAAATCATTACCGCGGATGAAGAGAAAGAGATCAGCCAGCTTGAACAGGCCGTAGACCCAGCGATCGAAGCTCAGAAGCTTGCTAATATTTATAGCCGAGTTAGGTTTAAATTTTTAGCGGCGGTTGAGCGCACAGAAGAGTCGAATACCCTGCAGATTGCTTCGATCGAAACAGCACCCTCAGAAATTCCAATAATCGACGCCTCTGACATCGAATTACCACCGGAAGAGATTAAGACAAGCGCTTCATCTGCGCTTATTATTTCAGCGGCTAAAGAAGAACCGACAGCGAAGCCTGAAGTGATGGCGACTATCCAAAACCAGAGTGCGCCCGATAGAGTTAATCCGGATCCTGAAAGCGGAACACCGAAAGAAGCCCTTCAGGCGGTATATTCTCCAGGCCTAGACCTAATACCAGATACCGCTCCACCCGAGAGCGTGAGTATTCAGCAAGCACCACCGGTGAATACTCAAAACAATGAGGTAAAGCTAGCAACTGGGCCACCTCATGTAGAACAGCCACCTAAAAGCGAAGAAATAGTAAAAACCGCCCAAGCGGTCGTTCCCCCATTGCCTACAGCCGATGAAAAGGTGACTGGAAATGGAGCCGCATCATCTACCACCAATGTGGATATCCCTAAAGATTACTCAGCGGACATTGCATCTATATATGACATGTATCCAGATGAATACTCAGACGATACTGACTACTCAGTAAAACCTCAAAAAAAGAAGAGCACGTCTCAGACTCTAACAGAGAACGAGGAGTCATCCGTTCCAAAGAATCTTGGGAATGGAGTTTATTCAGACTCTAAAGGGACAACGATCTCATGGAACGAAAAGGAAAACGAAGTTCCAAGAATCATAGTTAGAAAACCAGAAGACCTACAGGGAACGATCGTTGCTGCCATAAAACCCGATCATGGGTCGAAGGATTTTAAGAAATCTCTCGATAAATTTACTCTTATTATGAGTGGGCGGAACCTGACCCACGCCGTAAAAGAAAAAGAAGAAATAGAAACGCTAGTGGCACCGTCTGCACTCAAAGAGAACCCAGTGAAATGTGAAACAGCGCGGTTTGGTGTTGAAGCCTTTGATCCAAGACCAGAAAAAGAATCGCTCTCGATTTGTAGACGCCCCTTATCTCTCGAAGGATCACGCGGCGGAAAGCAGTCAATGTGGTGGGTAGCTTACAATACAGAAAAAGAACAATGGCCAACCCTCATCTATAGACGAGAAAATGAAATATCAGAAACGAACAGAATTCCGATACTCACATCGAGTTCCCTCACACTTTTATCCATTAATGCAAAAACAAACACCCACACCGGAATGGGAATTTTATTTGGTGAACTTCCACGCGGATTAGAAATCAAACTCAGCGGAAGATCTGATGCTCCGGTATATCTAGGAACAGAATCTCAGAGCGTAAGGCAATTTATCTTTTTTAATGTTCAACCGGGCCAACCCCTACTGAGCGTAAAAAACACAGAAACGGGAATTGCAGGCGCGATCCCACTACTTATAAAAGCCAGAGCCGGAACGTTTATAAAGGTTCCAGAACCAAAAACAATCGATCTCCGGTTTACGGTTTATGATGCTTCATCAAAAAAAGAAAAAGCACTATCCGGCCTTACAGCAGAGTTGGTTGGGCAGGCTGGAAAAATTGGAATCACTAATAAAAAAGGATCACTTCTGATCACGGGCGCCGTTACTCTTGGGAACTATCCTCTCTATCTTGATGTTTTAGAAAAAGAGCAGGGATATAAAAATCGATACCGAGTTAACACTGAAGTTCAAACGGGTAAATCGGCAATAATTCCACTCTTCTTTTTTAATGAAAAGAGGGTCTCAAGTTGGATCCACCAACTTTCCGGTGGCGTGAGCCCCTTCAGCGGATTAATCGTGGGCGCATTAAATAGTGCAGAATTAAAAAAACAGATAAAAACGCCAGCAGTTCACGTTGGACTCTTAGAAAAGAAAAGCTCACTCATTCCAGAATCCTATTCTTTATCTTCCAAAGATAATTTAGAAGTGAAGCCGATCCTAAGCGCGGATGATAGCCGATTTATCGGTGTGCAGGTTCCCGAGGGTGCAGCAATACCAAGTCTTATGGACGAAATGGGAACGCTACTCTGGTCAGAAATAGTATACGCGCAACCCGGTGTAATTAACGTTGTCGGGCAATAGCCGATTTTGAATTTGACCGAGTGCCACGTTTATTCGCAAAACGCTTGGTTCTAACGGGCTTTGCTTTAATAGAGCTAATGAGATCATCAACTTCGCCATCATTACCGGGAAGAATAACGTGGAATCCGACAGGCAGTTTAGCAGCTAGATTTTTAACATCGGGATTAAAAAGTTTAAAATCTTGAAGAGGAATTCCGTTTCGACTCGAATAATCTCGAGCGCTCACTGGCATGTTAATCCGATGAAAAGTTAGAGGGGGGGCAACAGGGAGCGGAGTGTCGCCGTAAAATATATCTTTATAAACCTCAGCATGAAGGAGAGCTAAAAATTCAGCGTAATAATTTGAACTTGCATAACCGAGTGTTCGACGTTTATTCGAACAAAGGCTGAAAAGTCGACCATCAAGAGCCGTAGCACGCTCAGCAGGAGTAAGTTTCCTGATCCCAGTATAACCATGGTTATAAGCAGTAATTGCAAGAGGCCAGTTGCCAGCAATAAATAGGTTTCTTCGTAAAAGGCGTGCAGCAGCAACGGTAGACTTAAGCGGCGAAATTCGTTCATCGATCCCAAGCGCGGGATCAATTTTCATGTATTCTTTTCCAGACGCTAGCATGAACTGCCAAACGCCTTGTGCGCCAGCCTTAGAGTGTGCGCGAATATTAAAGGAGCTTTCGACGAGTGGAATTCGCGTCAACTCACGAGGGACATCTAGCTCCTCAAAAATTTCTTCCATTTTTGGGAAAAAAGCTTCAGCAGAAAGGAGTCCCTTTACAACCTGATCGCGCTGTCCCGTTTGAACGCGGAATCCTGAATTCCATTCTTTTATAGAATGTGAATGATCCGATTGGGTAAAAGAAACTAAAAGCTTTTTTTCAAGGGGCGAGAGCCCAGAAGCGTCTGGCTTTAAAGTAACTCGCTTTGATTTTTTAATAAGTGAAGCAAAGGCGGCACGATACTCGGCCATTCGCTTTTTAAGCTTTCGTTCTCGGTTCAGCTCATAGGCAACGGCATTACGAGAAGATTTTTTTAGGGAACTAAAATCCATAACTTCGTAAATCACTTCGGGATGTTTTTTATCGAGAAGTACGGTTTGTTCAGTCGAGTATTCAGTATAAATACGGAGCCAAAATGAAACGGTCTCTTTCAGAGGGGCCGGGACCTTAAAACCTTCGCTAATTCTGTTATCAAAGTCTGTAAGCGCCATTTGATGGGCATTAGGAGAAAGAGCAAACTCGGGTGTTGTACCGGATTTATGAGAAACTCCGAATGTTCGGTCAGGGTCAAAAGGCCTTAAAGACGTCAAAGAAGCCCAGGAGCTTGAAACGGTTAGGGCTAAACACGAGTATAACAATAGAGACCGACATTTTTTATTCAACATGGCATGTAGCATTAAGCAAATCCTTTGCCAGAAGCAGGCCCATAAACTATGGATATGATTGGGGTGGTTTTTTGGACCCCGGTTAAAAGTGTCTAAGAAATCGACACCTACAGCTGCCCAGTGACAGTTTGGAGTAAAAGTATGGAAACTAAGGACATGACTTTTGAAGGAGCTTTTTCGCAACTTCAGGAACTCGTTAAAAAACTCGAGGGCGGATCTCTGGCTCTTGAAGAGTCACTTAAGGTTTTCGAAGAAGGGGTCCGACTCACCCGGTTTTGCCAGTCTTCTCTCGCAACGGCTGAACAAAAGGTCGAACAGCTCATTAAGATTGGCGCTGACGGAAAAATACAAACGAAACCATTCGAAGAATAGGATGGTTTCATGATGCTTGGGAGTTTAAACCTCCCCGAAGACTTAAAAACTCTCAATACCGAAGCGCTAGAGAGTCTTTGTGAGGAAGTCAGACAAAAAATAATATCAGTTTGTCTTAAAAACGGTGGCCATCTAGGTGCAAGCCTGGGAGCCGTTGAAATTTCTGTCGCCATCCATCGAATTTTTAGTTCACCGGTCGATAAAGTGATCTGGGATGTTGGACATCAAGCCTACTCCCACAAAATTCTAACCGGGCGTGAAAAGTCGTTTGAAACACTTCGACAAAAAAATGGAATCTCTGGTTTTTTATCTCGAGAAGAAAGTAAGCACGATATTTTTGGAGCGGGACACAGCAGTACCGCCCTATCTGCTGCGCTTGGAGTTGCTTATAAAAATGATGACTGGACAATTGTTGTTGTTGGTGACGGAGGATTAACAGCTGGCGTTGCATTCGAGGCGCTCAACAACATTCAATCACCCAATGATTTTGGACCCATTCTGATCATTCTAAATGATAACCAGATGTCCATTTCTGAAAATGTAGGAGGAATTCCACAGATCTTATCAAACGGACAAGCCGCCGATTTTTTTCATATGTTTGGTCTTGAGTATATTGGGCCCCTAAACGGTCACGACCTGCCCACACTCCTTTCAACCCTAAATGGAATAAAAACCGCAAGACCCAAACGACCCGTACTTCTTCACATCCACACCCAAAAGGGAAAGGGATACTCACCCGCTGAATCGAACCCATCACTTTTTCATGGTGTGGGACCGGTGCAAGTGTCTGGAAAAACAAAATCAGCGAGTGAGAAAAAAGAAGCCACACCACAGAAAACTTGGAGCGAGATCTTCTGTAGTGCACTCATAGCAGCTGCAGAAAACGATCCAAAAATTGTAGCAATCACAGCGGCCATGGGGGATGGAACGGGACTATTACCTTTCGCGAGTCGATTTCCAGACCGCTTTTTTGATGTGGGCATCGCTGAACCTCACGCGGTTACCTTTGCCGCGGGACTAGCAGCTAATGGATGGAAACCCGTGGTTGCCGTTTACTCTACTTTTTTACAGCGTGGTTTCGACGCCATGATTCACGATGTGGCTTTACAGAAGTTACCTGTCATTTTTGCGGTTGATCGTGCAGGCCTTGTTGGGGCAGATGGCCCAACACACCACGGAGTTTTTGATTTAGCCTATACGAGCTTAATTCCAGGAATTTCAATCTATACCCCAGAAGTTGAGGAGGACTTAGCGGGCTCCCTGAGTTCCGCGTTGATAGAAGCAATGCCGGCATTGATTCGATACCCGCGAGGTAAGGCTGAGTCTGATCCAAATGTAAAATTTTCAAGTATACGAACACGACCCTCGCGAAAAGAAGCGAAGGATATCGTGATCACTTTTGGCCCTGTTGGACGAAGGGTTGAGA
>JBGSHQ010000008.1:0-13575 GCA_041752095.1 Bdellovibrionia bacterium | reverse complement strand
GATTACCTCGTGTGAATTTAAAGTTCGCTGCATTCGGGCCCGTGATCGATGCCGTAACCGTTATCGATTCGGTGCCTTTACGTTGGCTCACATTTTTAATGAAGATGACGAGTCTCGTAGTCCCTGATTTTTTCAGAGCCGAGATATCTCCATCGAAAAGTCCGTTTCGGATCTTAAACGAATAGTCCTGAAGTCCTGCGACACTCCGAGTTTCGTTTAAGAGCCCCACGCGACGACCGGAGAGAAGATTGAGGGATGCAGTGAAATTCACAGCCCCGTTTCCAGAGTATCCATCCGCACTGAATGGGAAGGAAACTTCACGCGTTTCACCTGAGGCGAGAGAGTTAACAGCGTTACTAGAGCTTGGAAACGATACCCCTTCCATCGAGGTCGATACAGATAGGGTAGCGTTTTCTGGAAGAGGGAGAGACGAAAGATTCGTCACTCGAACTCGGAGAGTTCCAGGGTAACCGAGCCTTACTACGGGAGTCTCTACGAGTTCTACCCGAGTGAGGCGTCCAGCAGTGAGATCGATGGATTCAGATGCAACCCGCTGTCCTTTTACCGAGATTTGGACCTCTAGGCTTGCAGCTTTCCCAATGGCACTCTCATCAAGCCTAAGATCAAGCGCCCCTGTAATATGATTCAGGCTTTTAGCAGCCAAGTCCTTTGGAAGGAGGGCGACTGCGCCAGGGATTGCAATTCCTGAAGTTGATTTTGCGACCGCTCGGATGTCGATCTCACGGGAAGCAATCACCGAGTCAGAGAAATTACGCAGATCAAGATCGACCGTAAGTTTTTCTCCTGCTTCTAAGATCCCGTCTTTTACGGACTCAATGACTTTTAGTCCAAGAAGACGAACAGGAAGTCTTGTAAATTCGGCAGCTTCATCTGCTCGGCCGCGGCTAATGACCGCCGCTGCATAGCCCGGGTATTTAGCCCGGAATTCAGCATCTTTTGCAGAAGCATGAGCAGAGTTATAAATTTCGCCCGTACGATCAGAGGTGGCTTTAGCTTTAGCGGCTTCGTAGTGTTCTCGGTAGTGAGAGTCGTAACGATCGCTGAAGGCAGCAGCTGAAGCGGTAGCGAAAGTTTCTGGGTAAACCTGGTGGTAGATCTGATTATAGAGGTCGTTAAACACCGTTCTGTACGACTCATCATAAGAACGGCGGTAGGCGGCTTCATAGTCCCGAGAGTAATCCGAAGCGCGAGCAACTTTGCATCCTTCTGCATTCCACTGAGTGTACTGTTGGTCATAAGCAGTGGTGTAGCTTAAGACGTATTCAGATTTAAAAGTCGCGATAAAAGCGGCTTCGTATGCAGGGCGATAGTCGTCCGTGCATTTTTCAAAATCACTCTTAGGCGCGGGTGTCCCAGTGCCAGGATTCGGTTCTGCAGTGGTCGAAGCATTTGCTTTACAATAAGCTAGAGTTTGTTCCGCAGCTTTCTCAGGCTTAGCATCGGGAAGGGTTGGGTCACTGACTGCTGACTCATTCGTTTTAAAAATGGAACTCAGTGAAGCCATCGATGCGGTAGCAAACTGAGTTAGAGTCGTTGTAAGTGGGGCACCGCCGATCCGAATCGTGTTTTCAGAGCGAATCGCTTCCGCTTTTCTTTCAGCTCGGTAAGCTTCACGTGCACGCTCGTATTCATTGGTTTCAGCAGCAGATTTAGCAGCAGAGTTCCCAGCGATTTTTCCGTCCACTGCTCCACGAGCAGCAGCATCCGACTGGTTTGCAATTGTGGTCCCGTCTTGGATTCCTTTCGGAGAGGCATCCTGGTTCGCCTGACGATCAGCGCGATGATCTCCGTCGAGTGCGCCGTCGGCTGCACCTTTTGTTTGTCCGTCGATTCCACCTTGCGAAGCGCCTTCGTGACGGCCACGTGCCCCGCCCTCGAAATCGCCTTGGCGTTGACCACGGCGAACAGTATCGCGCTTCATTTCAGCGGCGCAGAGATCCAGCCCTTTTTGGTATCCGATTTGTTTTCCGTCATCGAGGCCCTTTAATCTGCCGAGTCGTTTCGCTTCGCCGGTGGCGTCCCCGGCGCCTTGGCTTTTTCCAGCTCCCGCGTAGTCGGCGAGTGGGGCGGCGAGAGTGGTGGTGGTTGTGAGAAGAAGCAACATTGCGATGGGTCGGCGGGACATTTTCGACTCCTGGGTTTTGGGAAATGTGAGAACCACATTCTCCTTAGGCGTAGAGCAAGTTCCTGGCCAGTGATACAGCAGCGCGGTGTAGGCTCTGAAATATAAAAACTGCTGTAATTTCAGAGATTTTAATAAGGGTGAACAAAACAGAATAAAGGGGCGAATCAGGACTGGTGCGTTTTAGCCCTACCGTAGTGTTACTCGGGGCGCACCCAGTGGCAGTTATAACCGTTCGGATGTTTTACGAGGTAATCCTGGTGTTCAGCCTCTGCGTCCCAGAACCGAGGGGCTTGGGAGATTTCAGTCTGAATCTCACGCTTCCATTTACCGGAGTGCGAGACCTGGGACTTCACCTTTTCGGCGGTCATGCGCTGTGCATCCGAAGTGTAGAAAACCGCTGATCGATACTGAGTGCCGACGTCATTTTCTTGGCGATCTTTCTGAGTCGGATCGTGAAGGCGAAAAAAAAGTGCGAGTAGCGATTCATAAGAAAGGAGGGCCGGATCAAACTCGATTAAAACGGCTTCAGCGTGACCGGTGTTCCCGTGTTTTACTGTTTCGTACTTCGGATTATCGGTATTCCCTCCGCAGTAGCCGACTGTAGTCGAAAGAACTCCTGGCTGTTCACGAAGAATATTTTCCACTCCCCAGAAACATCCTGCGGCTAAGATCGCAATTTCAGTTTTTTTTTCAGGAGCGGACATCGAGGTAGAGATTCTACTTAAAGCGCCAATTTCTCAACATAAAATCTATATTTTCAAGCCAAATCCAGACTTCCAATTTAATCTGGAGTTGGTACCATTTATGTATCCAGACAGAGAACCTAGGATGGGTATCTCTCGGACTAACTCGAACGGAGAGCTTTCGAAATGCTAAGAATGAATAAGAAAATTTTAGGCCTGATCGTCACACTAACGATGGTTTCTGGTTGCCAAACTGCGAATAAGTCCACTCAAGAGGTGAGTGCAGGAGATGTCGAGGCGGCTGCGCTAAAGAAGATCGACAGCATCGAATCGATTTACGGTTATCGCTTTACTGCGAATGATAGAAGCCCTTCATCGGTAGAGCCGATTGTTGGACTACTCTTTAAAAAGCTAGCAAATAAGGTAGGCCAAGTTGGAGCAAAAAAAGAACCGATGGCGTTGGATGCAGCATTTAGAAATTTCGCAGATCAAGCTATTCGAGATTCGAAAGAGCCGGAGCTAAAGTCATACTTAGATGGAATTTTAAAAAATAGAAAAGGAAAGGACGTCGATTCTCCTCTTACTTCTACCGAACTTAAAGAGCTTGATAATACCCCTTCTCTTCAAATTCACGCGGGACGAATTGCAGAGTCCTTCTATAAATCTCTAAAAGAGCAAGACCAGAAAAATCTTAAAGGGTTGTTCGATGAAGTCGCGATTAAATACTCGATCCTAAAAAACGATGTGCGGACGGCTAAAGGTGGAGACCTGCTCGAAACGAATGTAGGTAATACTTCTAAGTTCGATGCAAGAATGAAAAAGAAAAAATTCGATACTAACTCTAACGAATTTGTGGATGATAGCGAGCGGGGCTTAAGGCTTAAACAGGTGATGAAAAAGACAATCAGGGGAGCACCTGAAGCAGATAAAAAAGAACTCGCAGAAGTATTTGATCGGATTGCGGCTATTTCAAGCGCGATTTGGAAACGCACAGGTATGATGCATTTTGTTGATAAAACCTGTGAATTCGATCTTGTAACGCTTAAAGAATACGAAAAGTTTTTAATCAGTATGCGAGATGATATCGAAACGAACTATGCAAAGAACCTCGATACTAATGGACGTATTAAGTGTAAAAATTTAATTAATATCTCTGCATGGGCAGCCGGCAAATATCAGGCGGCTTTAGGTCGAGTCGGTAAAGATGGAAAGTTCGGAGTATCGACTTGGATTGCCGTGAATGAAATGGCTGCTGGGTGCAATCTAGCCGATAATAAGATTGCAGGTCAGGCTCTTTTAAATTCTCAATCAAGAAATATAGCATCAACCACTGATGCTCCTAAGTGTATAGAATAAGTACGGTTTAAAATCGAAAAAGGCTCCGAGAATGATTTCTCGGGGCCTTTTTCTTTTCCCCATGGGTCCCAAAAGACCCACCCGAACAGATATTAAGTTCCTTAAGCTGCTTTAGCCGTGCACCGAAAAAGATATACCGGAGTGTATTCTGTCTGGTGAGTTTTAGGGGCTAGGGTCATGAGATTAGGCAGAGGAAAATATAGGTTTCATTTCAGATGGAAATACGCAATTTCTGCGTTTCTCGTCTGTGGAGTACTTTCCCTTACGATCGGTGGACCCAAAGCGCCGGACTCTCTTGCAGTCGAACTCGCGGAATATACTAAAAAATTCGATGAAGCATTTAAGGTCGATAAAGGTCCAGGAGCTAAAGAAGAAGATTTAGATGCTCCCGATGAACGGACCATTCCTGAAACGAGTCCTGTATTAATAGGCCTCGTTAATCAATTAAAAATTATCGGCGAGAAGATTAACTCCGAAAGTATTCGACGTAACCAAATCGTAAAAAAGGAAGTTAGAGAGCTGAGTACTGGGATCAATGAAATTGTTTCCGATTATACAGAACTCCAGAAACGTCTTTATCGAAATTATATGCGTCTTGCACATGACGCAAAATTTAAAACCTTCAAAGCACCCAGTATGGCGAGATATGCACTCGATTACATGATTGCAGGGGGGGGGAGTGGTCTATCGGCTTCAGGCCATTCATTTGCAGCAAGAAAAGATCTGGAACGCTGGATAAAGTTAAATGAAGAAGAGATTAAAATTCGGGGTCCACGTGATTTTTCTCCCGAGCATTTTGATTTTCTGAATCTAAAAATCGATCCTCAGGCTGCTCAGGATCTCTATACAGATTCAAAAATAAATAAACAGTTTAATCTTAGAAATATTAAAGATGAAAACACAGGCAAATACGACAGAGTTGAAGTGTTTCTAAATTCTTACGAAAAACAGATGGCAGAATATGAAGCTATTTCTGATCCAAATTCCAAAGAAGAATATCTAAAATTAATCCAATTTTCTGGAGTTATTGAGGCAATGACGAATCGCTGGGCGATGCGAAGAATGGTTGGGGCAAACATTAAAAACAATGTACCCATGAGTTTATCCGATGCGCAGATTAATTCGTGCGCACCGGATCTCGTTTCGTTCCGTTTAAAAAGCAAAGGCAATTTAAATGATATCGAGGCTTATGAGTCGCTCTGGCAGGGTGATCGTCATACAGACCTTATTAAACTGGGTAGTATTGCAGCGGCAGAGGTCACACTTAAAAATCCGCTTCTCTCTGACTTAGACTATGCGGAACTCTACCGAAAATATATTTCAGATTTTAGCTACTATAAGAAAGATATATTAGAGAATTACGAAGGAAACATTAATGTAATTCTTTCAGATTTTGCAGAAGGTTTTTCTCCTAAAATCCGTCAAATTGAGTCGACTAAGTGGAGTAAGTCCCCATCGGGAGAAGAAAAACCTGAGGAATCAGTTGCAGTCGAAGTCTTTTATTTATCGAACTATCCTTCCGATGACCTGTCGATAACAGCCGTAGCGAAACGTTATGCAGATAAAGTATTTCAAACCAGAAAACTGTATCTTATAGGCGCGATTTATCAAACAGCGCATGAAAGTAAATCAGAAGATAAACTAGTTTTTCCAGAAACAGATGACGTCTCTTCTCTCCATAGAGCAGGACAAATTGTCGATGAATTTTTAAAAGAGCGTGAGCTTAAATGGAAAAATTCTTTAGCACTCAATATCGAAAAAGCCTTAAGATCTAAGCTTGGAATGGATATCAGAACTCAAAATGGAAATCCTTCCGGAACCGGATATTTATCAAACCAGAATCAATCGAGATATGATGCATATATAGCCGATTTAAAGCCAGTAGCAGAGATCGGGGTTAGAGGAATACTGAACCGAGACGAAGCAATAAAAGCTCAAAAAAAATTAAAAGAAAAATTAAATTCCCTTTATACGACCCCAACCGTTTTAGGGGCTTCTCAATATGCTGTAGCTGACACCGGTTCGAATAAAACATCCTACTACAAGTTTCCAAAGCTCATTGACAGAAAAAACCCGAATGAATATTTAGGTTATGCACCGTTTCGACAAATGGCAAAAGAGAGTGGAATTTCCAATATCATTCTGCCAGAAAATCCAAATCAACTCGCAATTTTCTTTAGAAAGAAAATTGAGGATGTTTTGTCCTACGATAATAAGGATACAAAATATCTAGAACCCGTGATCACTGAAAAAATAGCAAATAACACTATCGTCATGCTCGGGATGGATAAATTATTTGCTGCATTTGCCACTGCGATGCCGAAGCTTTCTGATAAGGCAACGCATGAAGAAAAGGTCGCTGCTCTTGAATCGATCCTAATTCCCACAGCTAAAACAGCTTACCAAGAATTTTTAAAAGGACTTTCTGAACCACCGGTTTTCGTCAGTCCTGAGCGAGCAGCTCGGGAAATGAGAAAGCAGTATGATTTTCAAAAAGTCGTTAAAGACTTTAAGACGACTGAACAGATTAAAAATGAAGAAGCTTATAAAGCCGTACATGGATACTATCGCCCAGGTCGAAATAGAGCGCTTGATAAAAAAGGGGGCGAATTTTATCTCGAGACCGAAAAGGAACGAACTGAAGCAAAAAAACTTTATCGCGAAGCACTTGCAATGATTGGTATTGCAGAGGAAGTAACCCAGTCTTTTCCTGGTGAAGTTGCGATTGCGGGTTTTCATACAAAAGATACGCCGCATGGACCAAGCCAAGTCGTTAGCTGGGTTACAACAGAGCACCTCATCCATCAAAAGCTAGGAAGAGTAAGACTGATAGAGCGAATAGTCTCCTCAGTATCTGACCAGATGGCTATGGGAAAGGTACTCATCCAAGATTCCATATCTCGAAAGCCCATTTTAACACTTCAGAGTTCCTGGAAATGGAAAAATGGAGAAGAGAAAGAACCTATACTTTTAGAAAAACTCGCAAAAATTTATTCCGCTAAAAATCGATGGGGTAATGAGTCTGAGTACCATTCGCTATTAAATAAAACGTTCATGAGTGCAGTTCAGAATGATCAAGGAAAGGTAGAGACATTCTGTCAAGCCGACATTAAGAATTATCGAAGAGATGATAGCTTTCGTATGCTTTTCAGCTCCCTAACAGGTGTTCGAGGAATGCTCTCGACCGAAGATAAACTCAAGGGTTGGGATGAATCGATTAGAAAAGAATCCAGAATGTGGGATCAAGCTATACTCGAAGATTACATTAATCCGAATCAAACCTATATTATGATTGCGATCGGGCTCGTCGTAGCTGCGCAGATAGCGTTTATGATTGGAACGGGGGGCGCAGGAGCCGCCACGACTCCTGCGGCTGCAGCAGAAATATCAAGTCTCGTTGGACTCGCTGGGACCTCTGCGACTGCAACTTCGACTACGATTGCAACTCAGCTGGCTCTAAAAACAGTTGGAAAAGGAATCGCAAAATTTGTATTTCTCCAGATGACCGGAAATTTAGGTTTTGCGAGTTTGGTCTTCACTTTTCAAGCGGTGGTTATGCTCAATGCCTATTGCTTTAACTTGCCTCCCCAGATGGGATTTACCTACCAACTCATGAATTCTCGAATTCAGAAAATGGAAACGAAGAGGTTTGCAGGAGTATCTGCTTCTGACCGAGCTCGAATGGTAGAGCTTCGTTCTGAGTTAAATGGAAACCAGCTTACAGCGATTATATCTTTCGCCGTGGAGCCTGTTCAGTTTCTGCTTTGGACGAGACCCGTTGCGCTTGGTACATTGGGTTATAAAGGTGAGAAAATCCTATCTAAAATATCTAAGCACTCTTCAGCCGAGGAAATATCGAAGGTAGCAGTTAAAAAGAACGGGGATCTATTTGATCGTATGGCAAAAGCCGCTTTTACTTTTGAGCGTGTCGGTGTTGTCAAGGGAACGCGCGAAGCAAAAGATGCTATTTTTGGTATGCTGAAGAAAAACCTTGCTGATGAATACCTTAAGGATCCGGTAACTCTTAAGAAATTTTATCTCCAGTTAAAGGATCAGATCGATCGCGAGTTACAGAGCGTGATTCGGGGTGAAGCTAAAATGAGTAAGGTTGCTGTGGAGGAGCTAGATTCAGTGAGCCTGACCGTTGATGATATCATCATCCGTGAAAAGGCGCGTGTAATGGCAGGAGAAGAGTCGGCTTTTACGGTCATCTATAAAAAGGACTATGGGAAAGATTTAGAAAAAGCTGCAAAAAAATTAGAAAAATCTGAAAAAGCAGCAGCTGCTAAGATCATCGCTCGCCGTGCTCGCCGCGAAACGCTTTTACAGGAAAGAGCGGCTTTGGAAAAGTATATTGAAAATATTGATCAGGTCGTTCCAGAGTCTGGGGAATCTGCGATTTCAGCTTTTACTCGAAACTGGAGCGTTTCAGATCTCGAGCTTCACCGCAGTTTCTTTTCTCGTCCGAAGTTTATGTTCGAGAAATATTCGAATGATTTTTACGATTTAACGACCCGAAAAGCGATTCGTAAGGTTTATCGCCAGTACGATTATTTAACTGAAGACTGGGGTAAGGCTTCAAACGCAAGAGCAAAAGCACTTGGGCAGCTTTTCCGAGGAGGGAGTGTAAACTTTTACATTGATCCTAAGACAGGTGAGTTTGATAAGCTTTACTTAAAAGACTTTGAAGAGAATCCTGAGGATTATGTCGTGAATACTTTACGTGTTCCGAAAGATAATGAAATGTCTCGCTTCCAAAGTAGCAAAGAGCCTCTTCGGGAAGATTTAAAGACTGCGATTTCGACGGCAAAAAAACAGGAACATGAGATAGCGCAGTCTAAAGCGCTCGCTGATGCGCTTGATAAAGCTCTTCGTATGGATCGACTGGATCGAGCTAAGCGTGGCTTACCTGCAGCCACTCCTGAAGAACTTAAAAAAATTGAAGAAAAAGTACGTAGCCGTTTTAGATAAATCTAGTTTTCACATTTTTTGACAACTTTTATTTCTTCGCCCAGAGTCCAGTATTTGTTTTTAACTTCAAAATTCATTGGATACTCGGAAGATCTAAGAAGTGGAAAAAAGATATCTATGTACCAGGGAGTTTTATCTCTTTTCTTAATGAGATAACCCGTTTTCATCGTTTTCGAGTTAAGAATCTGGATATAGGTTTTTCCCACCCATGATGTCTTTTCGACATACGGTATATGGTCAACTACGAATCCATCGTATTTCTTTGTTGCATTTACAGGTCGAGCTGTCGTCAGCGTATTTGTTTGCGCTACGGTTCCCGATAGCCCGAGCCCTTCGAAGCTTGCGCTTGCTGTTACAGATGTAGTGATTGAATAGGTAACGGTGTTTGTTGCAAGGGAATTGATCGCATCGCTATCGTTATGGCATTCTCTGCGAATGATCGGGAATGCATCAAACTGTTCCTTCTTAATTTTCTCGTCATAGAACGTGACATAGCGGTAGTAGTCGAAAGAAGCACCTGTTCCGCGAGTCTTAAATGCGGGACCGATGAGCATCGCGTCCATTTTTTTTCTGGAGATGGGATCGATCGGTAGCAGTTTTGTTGCCGGGAACGGATCCTCCTCGCTTAAAAAAAAAAGCTCATCTCTTTTTAGGGCGGATACTTCCTTCTTCGATAGTGAAGCACTGGATTTATCCGAGGACGATGCCTTCAAGGCTTCTGCCCCCGGATAATCCAAGCTTTCTGGTGCCGCGCCATATTGCCCCGAATACCCCCCGGTATCCGCGGCGGCCGCGATAGATGCACCAGCCCCAACGAAACTAAAAACGACTGCGCCGAGCAGTTTTAAAACTTTGGTTTTCATGATTTTCCCCTTCAAAAATATCTTACTCGGTCAGTAGGCTTCCCCCAGGAAACCCTGTCTGACGCAGTGAGTAATAGTAAAGCTTACGCGTAGTGTCAAACTTATTTTCACTTATTTTGATTAGCGCGGTATTTATATGAAATTATTGAAGTTTTATAGCCGCCAGGTCATTGACGGCTCGCATCTGTATGGGTGCAATCGTATTCATTCCGCGAATTGCGTTCGGCAAAAGAAACGTGCAGAATTTCAGGGTAGCCCGAGTTTCCAAGGATTTCGGAAATTCGCGATTTTTAGTCACTGAACTCTCAAGGAAGGGAGCACCGAAAATGGCACGTACACGCGCTGCGCTTCTCACGGAATGTAGGAAGCGTCTTCTTAAGACGAAACAAGATCTCATGAACGGACTGCAAGCATCTCGGAGCGATATCGAGGTGATGACCGGTGGAGATGAAGCGGATCAAGCCGCAGACTTTCAGCAAAAAGCCGCTGCGCTTGCCATGCGGGAGTCTTCTCTTAGACAGGTCCGTGAAATCGATGCGGCGATGAACCGGATTGAAAATAATACTTACGGCATTTGTGAAGAAACTGAAGAACCAATCGAAGAAGAACGACTTCTTGCACTTCCTTGGACACGTCTCAGTGTCGAGGGCGCTGAGATTCGTGATCGACGGAAATCTAAGTTCGCTTAATCCGTGTTAGCAGAGTCACTTTCCGCTCTTCTTTTAGGAGTTTCTTCCTATAGTGTGTCTACGCACGACATCAGTGGCTACTCTGTTGTGCGTAATGATTGCCGCGATCTTTCTACAGCACGGATTTACCGAGTATTTCGAAGCTTCCAGGTCGACCGCGCCCAAAGAGAGCTTGGCGTGGATGTTGATACTTTCGAAACAAAAATCCTTAATCCAAAGGGACTTGAGTGCGATACTCCTGAGCTGGTGAATGGAGTTCTTAGTTCCAGGTATGGTAAAGCGCTCGCAGTCGCCTCCCAGTCCCCTTATCCCATTTTAAATGACGGAGTCAGGCGAGCTGAATCGCCCGTAAATGGAACATTTCTCACCGCGGATTTATGTCCAGCCTCACACGAGAAACAGTTTGAGCGTAGATTTTTCGATGCTCTAGAGACTCTTTCGGTTCGAACGAATGAGCCTGTACCGCTTGCGCTAGCAGTCAGTGGGGGATGGATTCGACGGCATCCCACAGAGCTCGATACAATTCTGAGAGAGATCGAAAAGCGTAGGATTAACGTGACGTGGGTGAATCACTCAGACACCCATCCCTATGTAAAAGGGAAAGAAGACACCAAAAACTTTCTTCTCGAAGGAAGAGTAAATCCAAATCGAGAAATTTTAGGTGTCGAAATGGAATTACTCCGCCGTGGGCTTATGCCTTCAGTGTTTTTTCGATTTCCTGGACTCGTTTCGAACCGGAATTGGGTGGAAACAGTTGCAGAGTATTCGCTTATTCCATTAGGTTCTGATGCATGGCTTGCGCTCCATGAAAAACCCAAGAGTGGGAGCATCATTCTCGTTCATGCAAATGGAAATGAACCTCTAGGGGTTAACCTCTTTATACGTGGATTAAATTCGTTAGAAGCTATTGGACCTTTTTTACCGCTATCGAAACTCTTTTAAATGATAAAAATTCGCCCAGCAAAAGAATCTGATCTCGATCTTTTCGTACAGTGGCTAAATGGTTCGAACCTTTTTTTACCCTATGGCTTCAAAGCTGAGTCTGTTCGCGCATCGATCTATGCTGCGTTAACTGACTCTGAATCTGTCGTAATAACCGCAGAAGACACGTCTGGTCCGGTTGGATTTTCATGGCTTGTGAAAAAGGGAGCGTTTGCACGGAGTGCTTACCTTCGTTTAATCGCGGTCAATCCTTCGCGGGCACGATCGGGTGCGGGCCGAGTACTGATGGAGAAGTTAGAGGCAGAGTATTTAGCGCCGAATGGTCTGTTTTTGCTGGCAACTTCCACGAACACGACGGCCCACTCGTTTTATCGGAGTCTGGGCTACCGTGAAGTCGGAACTATTCCTGGATATGTAAAGACGGGAGTCGATGAGACGATTTTTTTTAAATCGGCTCAAGGTAACATTCACGCTCTTTCGAGCGTGGATTAATGCTGTTGTTCGCTCGGTAGAACCGACTTCACTTCCGAGATCGCGATCGCTGGAAGGAATCTTACGAAGAGTAAGAAGAGCGAGAAGAACACGCCCATCGATCCGAAGGTCCAACCCCAGTCATACCAGGTTGGGAAGTACATTCCCCAACTCGACGGAAGGAAGTCGCGGTGAAGCGAAGTGACCACGATCACGTAACGCTCGAACCACATCCCGATGTTCACGAAGAGGGATACCGCGAACATGACAGCAATGTTTCTTCGGAACTTACGGAACCAGAAAATCTGCGGAACGAGAACGTTACAGCAAGTCATCGTCCAGTAGGCCCACGCGTAAGGACCGAATGCGCGGTTAAGGAATACGTATTTTTCAAGTGGGTTACCCGAGTACCACGCGATGAAGAATTCCATCGAGTAGGCGTATCCGACGATCATACCCGTTGCCATGATCACCTTATTCATTTTTTCAAGGTGGTCCATGGTGACGTAGTTCTTAAAACCGAACATTTCTCGCATAATAACGAGAAGGGTAACCACCATCGCAAAGCCTGAGAAAATAGCTCCAGCAACGAAGTAAGGAGGGAAGATGGTTGTGTGCCAGCCGGGGAGCTGGGCGACTGCGAAGTCGAAAGAAACGATCGTGTGAACGGAGAGAACGAGAGGAGTCGAGAGACCGGCTAGAATCATGTAAGCCATCTCATAGTGATTCCAGTTCTTGTTCGATCCGCGCCATCCCATCGAGAGAATAGTATAGATGAGTTTACGAACCTTATTCTTAGCACGGTCACGAATCGTAGCTAAGTCAGGAATCAGTCCGACGTACCAGAATACAGCAGAGATCGTGAAGTAGGTCGAAACAGCGAACACGTCCCAGAGTAGAGGGGATCGGAAGTTCACCCAGAGTTGGCGCTGGTTTGGATACGGGAGAAGCCAAAAAGCTGCGTACCAAGGACGACCTGTGTGAAGAAGAGGAAAGGTAAGCGCAGTAATAACTGCGAAAATCGTCATCGCTTCTGCGGAGCGGTTAATCGCTGTACGCCATTTTTGGCGGAAGAGAAAAAGAATTGCTGAAATCAGAGTTCCTGCGTGACCGATACCGACCCAGAACACGAAGTTCGTGATGTCAGTACCCCATCCTGCGGGTTGGTTCAGCCCGAGAACACCCTGACCGTAATAAACGAAATTTCCTACCGACCAGAGCCAGACCGTAAGCGCGAAGAGGGCCGCGCCGAAACAGATCCACCATTTTTTCGTGGGAAAATTTTCTACTGGCCGTGAGACATCATCGTTGATGTCCGCCATTGTTTTTCCACCAGTAACCAAAAGAGACTCATTTACTACGGCTGCATGATTCGCCATGAATAATTTCCAAGTAAAGTTTAAAAGGGTTAGGAACTGATTAGAAGGTTAATGGAGAAATTGACCTCTGACTAG
>JBGSHQ010000007.1:0-14411 GCA_041752095.1 Bdellovibrionia bacterium | reverse complement strand
TTGTAGCTTTCTGTGGAACCAGCGACCGAGATCGAGTTGCTGCGACCCTGAAAGAAGCAAAAAAGGGCCCTGGTATAATTCTCTTAATAGAAAACATTGGGGATTCAGCAACAGAAATCGCGGCTTCATTCTCGAAATCTTTTCGGAGTACAATAAAACCAATTTATCAACCAGAGTTACCCAAGCCAGGTGAAATCTTCCTAGGTGACTCAACTCTGATTAACGATGAAATTCTTAAGGCGGCCGGGCACTTCGACACCGTTCTTCTCATCTACGGAGAACCATCAAAGCGAACCATACAAGATATAAACAAATGGAATTCAACCGTCTTTCTTGAAGAATCCATTATAAAAAGCACGTTACTTAGAAATATTAATGATCAGTTTCCTGCTTCGAGTTTTGTTGCAATCGCCTACGAACACTTTTCAAAATCAAATAAAAATGGAGAGGCCGCTTGAAGGGTAGAAGTAAACCACTCCCTTTTCAAATCTTAGATGGAAATGATGAATTTCATTTTCTTCTGAAAGACTCTATTTTTATTTCTGTTACATCAATCCATTCAGAAAAAAAATCAGTCGGCGCGTATTTACCAGTAAATGAAATTTTATCGCTTCGATTTTCAAAGCTTTGCACAGAACTTCAGAAGAGTATTGGCGCTGAATTTCAAGATACGATTTGGAAAGTCTTAGGTACACCAGAAGGTGTTTCAGATGTATCTCCTCTGATTCTTAAACGAAAGATATTACGCATTGAAAAACGGGAACGTTCATTTTCTGGCGAACTCGAAGTTCTTTATTTGCCATCTTCTAACCGTATTCGAATCGCCAATAATTCAGATACCCAAGTTCATTCACTTTCAGAATCTAAGACCCGTGTTCTCATAGTTGACGACAGTCAAACGATTCGAACTCTTTTATCTAAAATTCTTTCTAGCGACACAAGTATCGAAGTCGTTGGCTTAGCGGATAAACCCAGTACCGCGTTGAAGATGATAGAAACGCTTAAGCCCGATGTTATTACGCTCGATGTTCACATGCCTGAAATGGACGGCGTTTCATTTTTAAAAAGCTATATCCAAAAATTTCCAATACCCACCATAATGATTACATCCATTAGTTTCGAAGAGGGACCTACCGTTCTCACTGCTCTCGAATCAGGTGCTGTCGACTATTTACAGAAACCCAGTTTTGATCAGCTTAAAGATGTCGCGCCAAGTATTATAGAGAAGATTAAGACTGCTAAAAACGCACGAGTCGAATTTCATGCTAAATCCACTAGTGGATCTCACCCTTTTATAAATGCTCCGCTGTCATTTAATACTAATAAACCCCCTATCATAGCGATTGGAAGCTCAACTGGAGGAACAGAGGCATTAAGACAAATCTTTCAGAAACTTCCATCAGAAATTCCACCCATTTTGATTGTTCAACATATTCCACCTGTTTTTTCTAAGGCTTTTGCTGACAGGATGAATTCTCTTTTTCCATTTGAGGTTCTCGAAGGTCTTAATGGATTAGAGGTTAAGAATAATCGAATTATTATCGCTCCGGGCGCCACCCAAATGACACTTAAACGAGCAGGTGAACGCTTTACGGTTTGCATTGATCCGAATGCACCTCCAATGAATCGCCACAAACCATCTGTCGATGTACTTTTTAATTCGGTTGCTAAAACTGTTGGATCAACGGCTGTTGGAGTGATCCTGACAGGTATGGGAGCCGATGGATCAAAAGGTTTACTTGAGATGAAGAAACAAGGTGCTTTTACTCTTGGGCAGGATGAAGCGACGTCTATCGTTTATGGGATGCCAAGAGCCGCAATGGAAATCGGTGCGGTAGACCGTCAACTTCCTCTCGCTGAGATCGTGGAAGGTATTCGATTTGCTCTCAGTCACAAAAAGAAAGCCGCATAATGATGAATTTCTGCTTAAGTCGCCCTTAAAAGTAACCGAAAATTCTACAGGTACAAACCCGTAAGGAATAATCATGAATCTCTCACTCAGACAAAAACTAATCTCACTTAATGTAGGTATCGGCCTCTCATTAGGACTTTGCTCAGTCATTGTACTGAACTTGGTCATCGCTAAACAGAGTAAAACGATCCTAAGTGAATTCGAAGGTCACGCAAAAAATATCGGTGAAGCTATTTCTGCTCAGTTTTATGAACGTTACGGGGACGTCCAGGCTTTCGCTATTAACCCAGACCTTAAGAAAGATAAAACAACAGCATCGAATGCTCTTAATGCCTATGCTGCAATGTATGGCATTTACGATTTAATTCTCGTTATTGATGCAAATGGAAAACTTGCTGCTGTAAATAGCAAGGGACCGGACGGAAAAGATCTTTCAGTAGAAAATCTCTACTCAAAAAATTTCTCTGACGAACCTTGGTTTAAAGACGCAATCAACGGGAAGTTTTCAGATGATAAAGATTCAGGATTAAATGGAACGGTTTTTTCTGATGCAGCATTGGATCCTTATACGAGTGAAGTCTATGGTGGAAAAAAACTGAGTACCGCATTTACTGCTCCTATTAAAGACAGTACAGGAAAAGTCATTGGGGTCGTTTCAAATCGCGCGGGTATTCGTTGGGTCGACTACGATTTAAAAATGATTGTCGAAAATTTTGTAAAACAAGGAAAAGAAAAAACAAACCTTTACCTTCTCACGAAAAATGGTGAACTCATCACTGAGTGGATGGGCACTGAGCAAAAGGAAGTTAAAGGAATCGTTGATGCTGAAGTATTAACTAAAAAAACTGAGAAAGTACTTGCCACTTCGACTGCAGATGCGCTTCTCGGCAATGCGGGTTCAGTAAAAGAAACAGACACTGAAACAAAAGTGAGTCGATTCGTTGGATATACATC
Organism: Bdellovibrionia bacterium; assembly: GCA_041752095.1. Lineage (GTDB taxonomy): Bacteria > Bdellovibrionota > UBA1018 > UBA1018 > UBA1018 > JACMQW01. Next base: position 11,545 of record JBGSHQ010000007.1, on the reverse strand, counting down.
GATTTTTGGAAAAAAATTCGTAAAAAATATCGGGTGGAAAGTGCTCGTTGCTGACGAAGAAACGGATGCTCTCGAGGTCTTAACCCAAGCTAAATCACAATTTTATTATTCATTTGGAATCGTCTTCATCCTTTCTCTTGTTGTTGGATATTTCTATTCATTAAAAATTTCTACACAACTTACTCGAGTCGCTGATCATCTTGCAGCTGGCTCTGGCCAACTCTCGCAAGCCTCAAACCAAATCTCTGCCTCTAGCGATGCTATTTCGAATGCCGCCACTGAACAAGCTGCTGCAATTCAGCAAACAGCGGCAGCGATAGAAGAAGTGAGTGCAATGGTCAGAAAAAGCTCTGAGAACGCAAAACTCTCTAGAGAGAGTTCTGCTGAAAGCGCTTCCTCTTCTGAAGAAGGTTATCAGTCGGTACAAAAAATGATCACTGCGGTTTCCGAAATTAAAGACGGTAACGAGAGAATCATGAATCAAGTTACCGATGGAAATAAACGAATCGGGGATATCGTCCGTGTGATTGGAGAAATCGCAGAAAAGACAAAAGTAATCAATGATATCGTCTTCCAAACGAAGCTCCTCTCTTTTAACGCCTCTGTAGAAGCTGCGCGAGCTGGAGAACACGGAAAAGGCTTTGCGGTTGTGGCCGAAGAAGTCGGAAATCTGGCCCAAATGAGTGGAAATGCTGCTAAAGAGATCTCTCAAATGCTTGAATCAAGCATGACAAAAGTGAGAACCATAGTAGAGGAAACGGCGAAGTCGGTCGAACACTTGGTCGCTGATGCAAAAGTTAAAGTCGATCAGGGAAAATCGGTTTCTGAAGACTGTGGCCACTCTCTTGAGAAAATCACGGAATCCGTTCGTAGTGTTGATTCCATGGTTCAGGAAATTGCTCAGGCAGCAACTGAACAATCTCAGGGAATCAACGAAATCAACAAGGCGGTTACTGAACTCGATCAAACCACCCAAATGAATGCCGCCATAGCTCGAGAAACTGCTGTAGCAGCGGAAACACTCAAACGGCAATCAAGGGAAGTTAATCTTGTTTTTGATGAGCTTTATACTCTCATTAATGGGAAAAGCGCTTCGATTAAAGGCACACCTTCAGTCCCTACTAACGGAAATCCCCACAGCCAGACTGAGGTGAAGACCGCTGAAAAACCAAAGCTGAAGGTCGTTCCTGAGGCAACACATAACTCAACACCCAGCTCAGACGATCCTCGTTTCGAAGATGTAGCCTAAGTTAAGGGTCGAGACGATAGACCCACGAGATATTATAAGACGTGGGGTTCGTGTCATTCGTAGCTGGATTTTCATAATCTGTATGATCCCAGGTAAAATCGGTACGAATTTTAGCATTCGGACTGAGTGTGTAACTGGGTCCGAAAACAAGTTGAGTCTGTTGCTGTGCCGACTGTGAGGCTCCAGTGTTTTCTTTTAACCGAGTTAGCTCTCCTCTTAAACCCAACGAAAACTTTTCAGATAAAGTAACAACCAGTAACCCCAAAAAGCGTTGGTCATAAAGCGGAACATCATTTGTTCGGACGAACATGGCTTCAGCATCGAAAGCGAAAGCTCCTAAAGTAATTCCAGCTGTTCCATCAAAATAGGTATTGAGAGCGGTAGCACCCTTAATACGATTCATCGATCCACCAAAACTGAACCGAAATGGGCCTGAATAGGAAAAGTGCGTACCATACTCTAAGTTTTTATCTGTAGCCTTACCCGTATCGTGAGGATTTGCTGCAAAAGCACGAAGACTTATTCGATCACTCGCTACATAGTTGAAAATTAACCCTGTATGCGTAAATGGATTAGCCGTGTAGGTTAATCCCTGGCGAGCAAAAAAGTTATCCACCGTGTCGTTCATTTCTACACCGAAGGGCGTATCCCACTGACCGATTTTTGCTGAAAAATCAGAACTTAAGTTATGTGAGATATACGCTTGGGGTTTAACCGTACCCACTATAAACCGAGAATTACCACCTGCTGGATCTGAACTACTGGTCAGTCCACTATTCACCATCTGAAATGGAATATCGAGCTTAGCCTCTCCTTTTCCGTAGGTATGAGTGAGATAAATCGCTCCATCATGAACCACAAACCCATTCGAATTCGAATCCGATAGAAGCCCCTGATACTGAGCGTCGATGAAACCAGAAATTTTTGAAGACGAAGAAACTGAACTCGCAGGGGCAGATGGTGCGGGACTGACAGGAGTGACATGCGAGACAACGGGTTCTGCATGCTCAGGCTTCGCCGTTTTCACTTCATTTGCTGATACATCTTTTCGTCGGGTACGGCCAACCTTTCCGGTAACAGCCCAAACTGAATTTCCACCTAAGACTTCTGGTTTTTCGAGCGAAACTTTATAGAGATGAGAATTACTGAGTGCAGAAGCCGATGCGGTAGAGTCCTTACACTCTAGAATTTCGGCATATTCGGATGCTAACTTCTCATCACCACAACCACTGAGTTTAATCTTAATTTTTAGATTATCGCACTGTGTACCTGTCACGATCGCATTCGAGCGACAAGCGGCTTTTGCATCAAAGGAAAATAGGGAAATAAATAGCGCCGAGGAAACGAATAAGTTTTTAAGCATTTCCTAATGCTAAATGCTTATAACCAAACTGCAAGACTAATTAAGATTTTTTTACCGGGGAATGTTTAGGTGCTGGTTTTTTAACGGCACTCCTCTTTTTAATTTCTGCGACTGTGGCGCTTCGGCAACGATCTTTATTGCCAAGAGTAGCGTCGAGTTCTTGGCACATCAAGCGAATGTGTACATGGTCAGCGTGGCTTTTTTCTTCATTGAGTTTACTCAGCATCGATCTCACTAACTCTTCATGGTCACGTTTTTTTGATTTTGCATAGTTTTGCATTTCACGAACTAAAAGTTTATCCATAAAGTAGGTGTGAACTTTTCCTAGTTTTTCTGCGAGAAGCAGAAGCTCAAAGTTAGCTTCGGTATCAAAATTTTTCGAGACTACTTGTGATGGTTTAGTAATTTTTTTCATCTTTCCTGTCGGCAGAAATTTTACTTTTTTTGTTTTAGGGTCGATTGTTTTTATTCGAACGGGAATGGAAACGGTGACCATAGGCCCTGGGAGCACAAACTGCTCCGCGAATCCATTTTTACCTGTGTTTTTTAGTGGATCCTGTTCAGCACGATTAACTCGTAAGAAGATAATATCTGCTTCGAGTCCATTTTCATGACTGACATGGGTATTGGGTCCTCCCATTTTCCGAGATAAGTCAGCAATCTGTAATCGTTCACGACCGGGATAATGGATTTGAAAATCTCGAGCTAAGTTTCGGATAAAATCGACTAATGCGAAGGAACCCCACTGACGTCCACCAATATTTTGGTCCCTTTTTCTTAAAACTTTTAAAAATCCAAGTCCATCGAGCTCGAGCTCATTCGGATTTCGAAGAAATCCGAGATTATAATACTTAAAGGACTGCTGCTTTGGGTTCAGTTTCGCAGGAGAACCACTCGGAGTAGGTAAGGGTTCCTCAAATGACTCCTCGACATCCCTTTTCTCCTCACCTAATTCTTCTTCAGAGAGGTAATCTTTATCCAGACCGATTATCGGGGATTCTAAATAGTATTTTTGCTTTTCCTCAAAACTCGAGAATTCCTTTCTCACTTCAAGCTCTGGTTCGGCATAGTATTCACCCGACCATTCGTTCGAAAATGCATTCTTATCAATACCCGATCTCGTATCAAGCTCGTAAGAACTATCCGACTTAGCTTTAAAAGATAAAAGCACAATCACGAGGAATGCTGCGGTTATGAATGTTGATTTTTTGTTTTTCATAATTTTTTAGAGTTTGTTAAAATACCCAGGTGGAAATTTTCCAAATGTATCTCCACCCCATTTATCTCCGTCTTTATATTCAACGCCATCTTCGCGGTACTGGATGATCGAAGTGGGGCGCTGAGGATAGGTGTAAATAGGAGTTACTTCAGAGTGGTACCCGACTATACTGAGCTCACCTTCGACCATTTCATAAATGGGGAGACCCGTGAACTCTCCACGATTTACGATCTTCTTTGCACCAGTCTTTTTATCGACTGTGGTTTTTTGGACAACTCGAAAAGTATTTTTGCTCTCAAGAAGTCCGGAGTAAGGTTTAAAATGTTTTTCCCAATAAACTTTATTATAAACATTTGCCTTCCAATTTACTGGATTTACGATCGATGCACCACTTACGGGGAGTGAATAATAAGCAACATCCATCACTTCATTTAGACCGTCACCATTGATATCGGTGACATCTGGCCATTCGATAATCTGTAGTGGAATTGTTTTACCTAATGATTCTAGCTGATTCATGTTTTTAGGTATTAAGGCTCTGAGTTCTAATAGATCACTTGGGTCCATGCGCATACAACTATGCGAGACATTATCTCGTCGAAGATACCACGTATCTTTAGCGGCGTTATTCATAGTGATCGGACCATGAAAAGCAACACCATCTTCAGTGATCTGAAGAAACGGAAATCCACCAAATTCGTCGAGCCATCGATTACTCCACCACCGCGCTTCGATACTCGTTCGCAGTGGAAACTCTCTTAGGCCAGGAGTCGGTAACTCGAAAGGCCCTTCCTTATCAATCGCTATAGGATAAACAAAAGTTAGAAATCCAATTCGAGGAACCGCTAAAGGCTCAATTGATTCATTCAGCGTGTAACGAGTTCCGAGATGAAAGTTAAAAAGTTCGGCAGATTTTTCACGCCGAGTGGTTATAAAATTTGAATCTGCCTGATACTGCTCATAAAGATCAAGACCCGACTGAATATCAAGCGTTTCATCATTCATGAATTTGCGAAGCATCGATGTCAGAATGATCTCTTTATATTGATCTTCTGCACTCGTCTTCGAATAAATATCTACGGCTTGATTCTCTAGAAAGTGCTTTGAATAATAGGAGGCGACGGTCGCCCATTTCTTCGTGTTTACGTTTTGGGTATTTTTAGCTATCGATACTAAACTTTCGAGAATTTCGAAATGCATCGTAGGCAGCATGAATGAATCGTAAAATCCTTTAAACCGAGTCAGGAGCGCGAGTTCATATCCATCGATCGTATCCTGAGACACCCACGCCTTCACTCGGAGCGAATGACCCATTTTACTGGCTACCATTTCGAGGTTTTCAGGCTGAAAGCGAGGCGCATTTCCAAGATACGCAAATCGACCTGAAGCTATACTTCCATCGACACTAGCAGGGTTACTTACCGTAACTCCCGCTGGGATAAGAATATCGTCTGAGGGATTTAAAGTGGGATTCAGAACCGTTCCAGCACGATAGGTCTTCATCTCCGTTTCTGAAATGGCTATCACCACATCATTTAGAAGTTTAATCGTTCCATCAATGCTGCTCGATGCAAGTTGGCTTGCTGTAGCTTCGACTTCAAGCTTTCGAACAAACGTATAAGTCATCTCCGCAATAGGACTGCGCTTAATCGGAAATGGGCCGTGCTTCAACCCCGCCTCACCACGAATGAGGACGAGAGATAAGCATAGAAAAACAGCAATTTTAATGCGCGACTTCACCTGAGACATACCTTGAGTAAAAGCAGAAAGGATGCCAACTGCCGCCAAGGGCTACGTAGACTAAGTCGCTTATTTAATTGAGTATTTCAAAAAAATGGAGTTGATGTACCCTTTAGAACCCACTAGATGCTGACCTATTGTCTAAACTTTAGACAGTTCAGTATGCGCCTTTACTAGGCGGGCGCACCCTAAAAAGCGACGGATCGTTTGGACGTTTTGCTGACCAGATAAATAGAGAAGTAGCAGAAAAAGAACAAGTCCTACCCATTGGGAAGAAGAAGAACCCGTTAAGTCTGGAACAGCTGCCGGATAAGTCGGACTATCAAACGTGAGTGAATCAATTCCCTGCATGATGAGATAAAATACAGCGCCAGCTAAAGCGGTTAAGTGGCGGACGCGCATCTGGAGTCGTTCCAGATCTTCCTCTATATTAGAGATAACCCAGCCCCACTCTTCTGGTCTAAACTTTAAAGAACTTTCCATCGACTCACACTGTAAAATTCGCCATTCGGCCTCGCGAGAAGCTTGGTTTAACGTGAGCCCAAATCCCCCCTTGCGAAAAGCGTTCGGAATTCCAGAGATCACCTGAGAACTTAAAAAATAGAGGGAATAAAGAACGGGGAAAATGAGGAGAATCCAATCTTGATAACTTCGAAAAGCCCGAGGAAGAATTCCGCGATTTACTAAGAGAAGTACGAGCGCCACGACGACGACGGGAATTAAAAAGCACCAAAGGAAAACCGATCTTATTCTTCGGTTTACATCCATCTGATCTTTTAAGTTAGAAGAGTGAACAAACGCTAGATACTCAGAATAGAGCTGCTTCCGCTTCGCAGTTAATGCCGAGCCCTTTAGGTTTAAAAAAATAGACTGAGGTGATTCATCACTCATTTATTCTAGGATAGACGGGAACTTAAAGAATTCGCAAGTCATTCATCCATCGGTAACTGCAGTTTCGCGTAAACGCAGGATAGAGTTTGCAAGTCCAGTATCTTCATTAATATCGATAATGACACAACCATACCCCCCCGGACCTTCAGCAGCTTCATACTTCACCGGGCGTTTAGTTAGAAATTTTTGGATCGAGAGCTCTTTCTTCACCCCAATCACTGAATTAAAACAGCCCGACATACCCACATCCGTAATCGCAGCCGTTCCGTGAGGTAAAATTCTTTCGTCGGCAGTCTGAACATGGGAGTGGCTACCGACTACAGCGCTACACTTTCCGTCTAGAAAATAAGCAATCGCTTGCTTCTCACTCGTCGCTTCAGCGTGCATATCAACTAAGATTGCACTGACCCCTAGATCTTGGAATTTTTCGACTTCGCGTTCTGCCGCTCGAAATGGGCAGTCTAGCGTATCCATAAACACGCGACCCATGACCTGGATCACTCCGAGTCTGAGAGGTTTTCCATCGCTTCGTTTTCGTCTTTGGCATTCTACTACGGTGGACCCACGACCAGGAGCTTTATACATGGGGTGATCGGGATAGTTCGCCGGACGAATGAGCCGCGTGGTCTGCGACATATACGGAATAATAGGTTTTTGATCCCAGGCATGATTTCCGGTCGTAATCACATCAACGCCAGCAGTAAAAAGTTCTTCCGCCATATCGGGAAGAATTCCGTATCCATGGGTGACGTTTTCACCATTCACAACAATGAAGTCGATCGAATGGAGAGGAACTAATTTTTTAATAGCAATTTTAACCGCTTCGCGACCCGGTTTAGCGTAGATGTCGCCGAAATAAAGCACTTTCATGGGACTGGGGACTTTCTAAGCGGCGCGGTCATTCCGGCCAGCCCCCTTCACTTCTCCAAACGGGACCGAAGGTGCAAGAGAAAAATACTTAACCTCGGGCGTGACTCTCAATAATGCGCGATTCAGTAATAATCCAGTCCATCTGCGCATCCCAAGGCTCCTGCGGGACCTGCTGGCTCTGGACTTGGAAATCATAGGCAAATGCGACTCGGAGCGCCCCTCGCGCCTCATTTAAATACCGATCATAAAATCCGGCACCCCTACCCATTCGCTCTCCGCGCTCACCAAACACCACCCCAGGAACAATAACTAGATCGATGTCTTCTGGATTCACAGGCGGAAGAATATGCTTGGGTTCAGGATACCCAAACACACCTGTGCCCCAGTCACCAGGAACCACAGCGAGAGCAAAATCCATAATTCCTTGGAATCGATCGAGCACTCGCGGATATGCAAAATGGGCGATCGAAAAATGAGGAACATCGAGGAGTAAACATGGGTTGGGCTCATTCTCACGGTTGGGTTCACCTGGACGGTAAAGAGCCATCACCGTTTCAGAGTCTATCGACTGAGTAAAGCGACTCTGAAAGTTTTCTATGATCTTTTTTTCCCGAGCGATTACATCTTCAGGAGTTAAAGCGCGTCGTTCTAAGATAAGCCTCCGCCTAAGTTCGGAGGAAGAATCTAACATCGATGCTACCGAAGAAGTTCCGAGTCAACCCAGGTCTGGAGTTGTTGGACCTTGAGAGACAAATCAGATTGGTGCTCTTGGATCTTTCTCTTCGCTTCAACATAATCTTCGGCGATATCAAAAAGTGCTAAGAGTGCTGCCAAGTGGGGAGCGTTCGCATTTTTTACTCTTTTTTCTGATTCACCAATTCGCTCAAGAACAAGCTCAGTCACTTCTTTTACGAGCTTTGGATCCGCTTGTGTTTTTAAAACAACTTTCTGACCCATTAATGGAATTTCGATCACGTGACTTGAAGATTTAGCACTCATATTTAGAGTTTACTCTCTGGTTAGAAGGACTCAACAATAATCGCTATCCCCTGACCTCCACCGATACAGGCGGTTCCCAGTCCGTACTTCTTACCCCGACGCTTAAGTTCATAAAGGAGATGGGTCATAATTCGGGATCCACTCGCCGCGAGTGGGTGACCAATCGCAATCGCTCCCCCGTTAAGATTTAATTTCTCTCGGTTCAAACCCAGCTCTCGCTCTACTGCGATCGTCTGTGGAGCGAATGCTTCATTCACTTCAATTAAGTCGATCTGGTCGAGCTTTAAACCTGCCTTTTCTAAAGCGATCCGTGTCGCTGGCGCCGGTCCGATCCCCATGATTTTCGGATCGCATCCTACGATTCCATAAGAAACCATACGACCGAGTGGTTTCCACCCCTCTTTTTTTGCACGGCTTTCAGTTGAAACGACTAAAGAGCAAGCACCATCTACAATTCCGCTCGCTACTCCCGCAGTGACGATTCCATCTTTTTTAAACATAGGCTTAAGTTTCGCAAGTGCTTCTACCGTCGTTTGAGGTCTCGCATGTTCATCAAGGGAAAGCTCTACGGTATTTCCTTTTTTATCTGTGATGGGAAAGGGTGCAATTTCAGATTTAAAAACACCTGCATCAAGCGCCGCTTTTGCGAGAGTTTGGGATCTGAGTGCAAAAGCGTCCGAATCTTCACGAGAAATTTTATACTGAACCGCGAGATTTTCCGCAGTAATTGCCATTGGAGCACCCGCATAAGGATCGGTGAGCGCCTCTACCATCGTATCAATCACTTCATGATTTCCCATACGGAGTCCCCACCGAGCGCCACGAATCGCATACGGACTCATACTCATATTTTCGATTCCACCCACAAGCGCGACTTGTGAATCCCCTGCGATCATCTGGTGGTAGGCATCGACAATGACTTGAAACCCAGACCCACAAAGCCGATTAATTCCTAAAGCAGGAATATTTTCAGGAATGCCTGAATGAAGGCCGATATGTCGGGGAGAATAAATACTGTCAGGAGCCGAGTGTAATACATTTCCGTAAATCACATGATCGATCTGATCAGGACGAACCCCGGCTTGTAAAAGTGCCGCTTTGGCGGAATGAATTCCGAGCTTCGTCGGTGAGACATCCTTTAACGTACCACCATTCGCACCAAACGGGGTTCTCTTCGCTCCTAAAAAGACCAGTGACTCTGACATAGCGTTTTCCTCTTTTACCCATCAAATCAGGTATCGATCTTACGATCTACCGCCAAAATTTTGACGTTTTGCGTTCCGCTCTCAATCCTGGCAAAATATTCAAAGGGAGGGCAATGGAATGCCCAAGGACATAGCGAATGTTCAAGCGGAAGATATCCGTTTAAAAAACATGCGCACCCAAATGCAGAATCGACATAACTCAGAAGTCCGCGAAATCCAGGAACGGAACGCGTCGGAGGTTGGTCGCGCGCAAGAAAATCACGAAGAGCAGCTCTCTACTTTAAAGGGAGCGTATGACGTTCAAATTTCAAAAGAAGCAGAGCAGCTTGAAGCTCGTCTTGTGAATGTTCGAGAATCCAACGAAGAACGCGTTAAAGCAGAAAAAAAGGCTGGCGATGAAGAAGCGCTGAAAATTCAAAAAGCCAATCAAGACAAGATCGAACAATTCAGAAAAAATGGTGAAGCGCGGCTAGAGACAGTACGTAAAGAGCTGCAAGTGCAGGCTGATGCTCTTCACCAACGTGAAAAGGAAGCAGCTCGAAAAGAGAGTCAACTCGCAAAAAACCAATAGAAGACCAAGGAGGCCTAAGTCATGAGTTCTTTCATGGATACAAAACAGAACACGAAAGCCCGTACTGTAGCGGAAACGCCTACAGCGCCTAATGGAGAAGCTCAAATTAAAGTCGATGGCTTCGGCCAAGTCATCGCGCTGCTTGAAGTAGCAGACGCGTCCTTTCGCGAATCCTTGATTAACCGAATCGCAGCGAAGGACCCATCACTCGCTCGTCAGATTCGTGCTAGCCTTTCACGGAATTAATTAAAACTCCGTAACGCAGACCCCGTGTACTCACCGTTACCTTTGGGAAGCCGAGTGTTTCAAGCGCTCTCCAGAGAATTAAAGCGCCCGCTAAAAGCACATCAGCTCGTCCGGGTTCCATTCCCGGTAATGCCTTTCGCTCACTCACCGTACGCCATTTTAATTCTTCGACCATCCGGTGAATATCGCCCCGAGTGAGCTCGGTACCATCAATTTCTAGGGCGTTAAAAGACGGTAGTCCGAGATGCCACTGGGCAAGGGTCACGACCGTTCCCGCAACACCGATGAGTGTTGCATTTTCAGGGAGAGAACCTCGCCAGACCCGAGCCTCATCCATTAAAACTTTATCAATCGCTTCTCGTGCTGCCCAAAACTCCGAGTCTGTCACTGGATCTGATTTTAAAAAGCGTTCAGTGAAGCGCACCGAGCCCATCTGGAGACTGATCCCCGCCGATATCGATTTAAACTCCGTACTCCCGCCACCAATATCGATGACAGCAGAAGAGTTCTGACTCATTCCAGGTAAAAGGCCACCTTCAAACATGAGCCTAGCTTCTTCTTCACCGCTGATGGTTAGAAAGTGAAAACCGGTTTCGGCTTCCACCGCTGAAAAAAAATCTTTTCCGTTTTCAGCATCTCGAGCCGTCGCAGTCGTTACGCAAATAGCGTCTGAGGGTTTCACTCCTAATGTAATCAGTTTCGAAGCATACCCTTTTATACAGGCTCGAGTCCGTGAGATCGCATCGGGATGTAGTCTCTTCGTCTGGTCTACTCCCTGTCCGAGACGGACTAGGGTCGACTGATCATGGATCACCTTCGTGATCATTCCCGTCGCGCTGTGAACATCAGCGACCAAGAGTAAACACGTATTCGTACCCAGATCGAGCGAAGCTTTAATCATCGAAACTCTACTTAAAAAGACCTTTTAAGATCGATTCGCCCACTTCTTTAGCTTTCTCGATGCCCTTTGTTTTAGCCGCCTCAACCGCTCCATTTTTAACATTACCGAAAGCAACCTTTAAGAAATGCTCAGGCACTTTCAAATAACTAGGACAAGGGGCTGTCGCCTTACAAGCAACAGAAACAGGAATAATAACAGGTCCGTTTCCTTCCGCGAGAGCGTGGTCCACTTTTACACCACTGATATCAAAACTGAGATCCTTTGCTTTAGTCAGGTTATAGGTATCGATAA
>JBGSHQ010000006.1:0-20232 GCA_041752095.1 Bdellovibrionia bacterium | reverse complement strand
CTGCTCGGTGAAAAATTCATTTTCGTTTCAGTTTGGAACATGTACATGTTCGCACTCATCTGTTCGCGTAACTCAGTCTCCCTTCGTATTCTAGACGAAGTCCTACGAACGAATCATACAGGACTCACACGCGCAGAACTTCTTTCGCGTTTCTCAGATACCGAAAGCCTCTCTGCACGGCTCGCTCTCATGGAAAAAAATTCCTTCGTACGTACCGTGGGGCCGGACGAGGTCGAGCTCGCTCCAAAAGGTCTGTTTCTTGCTCGCGCTATACTTTTTTCTCGTAGGGTTTTCGGGGTGAGAACTACTTAGCTACTTCGAGTAAACCTCGGTCCCATTTGGAATAAAAAGACCTAAAAAGCGGCCTTCTTTTCTTATTTTTTCTCGACATGGATTCGTTTTTTCGGGGGCTAAAAAATAGTAATCATATTCAGTAAGACGACCTAAGTCCCCAGGCTCTTTACATTCTTTAAAAAACCCTCCCGTCATCGATAGGTCCGTATTTTCGAGCCGATAAAGGGGGTCGAGATAATATCCTTCCGTCGTCGTCTCCGATAAAATTCGTTTAGGAGAGGTCGGGTGCATCGGGATCGAAGCCCACATATCCCACTCACGCGCTGTTTCGCGTTTTACAATTTCTGAGAGTCGAAGCGTGATCACAGACTTTAAATTACCGTAAATAATTCGAGGCGCCATATCTAACCCCGAATCCATAAGGGCCAAACCCAGAAGCATAATCATTCCGGTCGTCGACTTTAGAAAGTGATCTCGCTTCGAGGAAAATAGACGGTCGAGTTCGATAAACGTAAAAAGAGCTAAGATAAAAAATACGGCAAAAAAGTACCTTGTCCCCTGGTAAACCCCGTTCGTAAGGCAGTAAACGATAAAGGTGCCGAGCGCGCAAGCGACGATCGATAAACCATCCCAGCTCTTCTCTCGAACCTTCCTATAGAAAAAGTAAACCCAGAGCCCAAAAATAAGTTTCCCTAAAAAGAGATCGTGTACCGCACTTTTAACGAATTCGATATTCGCAGGTACATTATAAAAAAGAGAGTAATACTCGATCATCGCAGGGCTCGCCTTACCTGGCATCGACTTTAGAAATCCTGGAAATAATGGATTACCGACTCCTAGGTAGTTCCGCACCATGATCGGCATAAATACAGCTAAAGCTGTAATACCTGCCGTTATAAAGTAGCGTGGGTTCTTACTATTTTTAATGACGGCTACCGCTCCGATTGCGACGGCGGGGTAAAGGCCGCTTAACTTTATCGCCGGCAATAGACCGATAAAGAGTCCCAAGATCCAGGGTTTCCGCGAAGTAGAGAGGCAGTAAACCGCAATCATCGCAAAAATACCGACGACTCCATCCCCCTTCGCATAGGTAAAGATCGCTGTATCCCGTGAAAATGTGAGGATAGAAAACGCAGCTAAATATCCAACAAAAGGATTCACGGTCCATCTGCGAATTAAAAATGCGCCGAGTATGAGGGAAAGTCCTAGAACCAGAAACTGAGCCAGAATATGGATGAGTCCTAAATTTTCTGTAAACTGAAAATAGAAAAGGGTGACGAACTCTAATACGCCAGTCATTACTGACGGCATTAAATCATTCACCATGACGTCCCACCCGTAATAATGAAATATTTTAGGGGCATGAAGCGTGTAATAAAGCGGATCGCTATGGCCGTGGGGAATCAAGGCATCAGCTAGTTTATAAACGAGAGCGAATCCGAAAAGAGCTTGGACTGTTCTTAGTAAGTATTTTTGCATTCGTATGGCCATCGACAGCATTCTAGGGAAAGGGTTACCCTGTTTTTAAATTCTCTCCCATAATAAAGAGCAATCAAGTCTACACAATCACGCCCTACACTCACACTCCGAGGTTCATCACGCCTAAGCGTGGGCACATAGGGAAAATGCATCCACCGTTCGGGGGACTGGGGCTCACCATGCTGGATGATGTCTTGAAAATTTTCATTAATCGTTTTTAGGTTCTGACTCATATCGCCCTGGTTTACTCCCCGAAATAAAACTCTTTCTGGAAGAATGTAAAAAATCTGAAGGACTAGCATGATTTTAAATAATGCAGCCATCTTTTTATTTAATCTCTCGCGAACGAGCAAAACCAGGGCTGGAAAAATTACAATAAAACCAGAAAGGAGTGCGTACCGAGGGACGATTCGACCCGGGGTGAGTAAAAAGGTTAAAACTAAGCTTCCCCAAAATGCAGAAACTAAATTTAGCTCAGGTTTTATTTTAAAAAGTTTATAATTGCACAGTCCAAAGTACGTAAGACCGATCATTGCCCAAACACCTATAAATCCCCATGCGCCACCGCAGATGTCATACTGAGCAATCGGTTCGAATATAAAAAAGAGCAAGACCCAGGAAAGCCATGCAGGGCCAGTATAATTTCCCAACCATCCATTTAGACCTGTTACTGGGATCTCTTTTGGAATCACACTGAATGAGTTTCCGGGTAGTAGTCCCGTCGGTCGGATCGGGAACACAGGATTTCCCCACAGGCTCCAGTTTGGAATCATCCAGAATGCCACCCCGGCGATAACGAAAATTAAAACAACCGTAGAAGTTTTCAATATCCGGATATTCTGAGCTCGGTCTTTAAAGAGAGGTAGGATTAGTATCGGGGTTACCGCTAATAAAGAAACAAACCCGTTTAACTTCGTCCCCACCAGAAGGAATGAAGCGGCACCGAGTAATAGAGTGTTCTTAAGCCTGGCTTCACTCGTGGTCGCGATGCGTGCAGCAAAGGCAGCACATGCCAGCCAGTAGGAATAGAAGGCCATGTCGACATAATTCGAAGTCATTTGTTTAAAAACAATGGGTGTAAAAATGTAGACGAGACCAAACAGAGAGGGCTTCTGTAGTTTCGCTAGTTTTGCGATTTCTGAAAATGCGAGGGCGCCAATCAGTGCTGAAGAAAGGTGTCCGAACTGAGCAAGGCGATACCCATGATCACCTCCGAGGGCGACTAACAGCAGGTTTGGAATTTCTGCGCCTTTTGGTGTGGACTGGATCTGCCAAAACCTAACCGTCCACTGACCCCACACATTTTTTTCGAGTGCCTCGAGAATGATGGGGAGGTGGTAAAAAATCCCATCGACGTCTAAGGGGGCTCTAAAATACCCCCAAAACATTTGAATCCCTATGCAGGCGATAAAGGTGATTTTCCATTGGCGACCCAGTTCAGAGCGAATCGTATTGGCAAACTTCATGGTGCTAAACGCAGTCGCGATTACGAAAGGGACTGCGCAACTTACCGCGAGTGTTCGGAGGAAATCAGGAACTCGTCCAAGAGTTTGGATGAGGGTGACGCATAAAAATAGGAGGGTAATTAATATTTCGAGCGGGTTACTCTTCTTCACGTATTCGACACTATTCGAATCGAAGCCAGATTTCGAGGCAGGCTGGGATTTCCGATGATTCTTTTTTACCCTTAAGGTAATTTTTAGGACTTAAGAGCGGCTTTTATAAATAAATCACTATAAAATCAATTAGTTATGAAATTATCTATACCGCCGTAAAATTGCACGACATTTTTACGGCGGTAGTTTAAAATCATAATGGATGTATCGACGTTGCTTTAAAATTCCTAAAAGTAGCTTTTTCCTATTCGGCGCAAGAGGAACGGGGAAAACTCATTTTTTAGAGCGCAACCTTCAGGCCCAGCTATCCGTCGAGCTTCTATCGTCTGAAAATTATTTTAAATACTCAACTGACCCGGGACTCTTCCGTCGACAGCTCGAAACTCTTAAACCCGGGAACTGGGTCTGGATCGATGAAGTACAGCGTCTCCCTACCCTCTTAAACGAAGTTCACTGGGGGATTGAAAAACGGAAATTGAAATTTGCGCTTTCTGGGTCGAGTTCAAGAAAGCTTCGACAGGCTGGGGTAAATCTTCTGGGAGGTCGTGCGCTCTCGAAACAATTCTTTCCACTTTTACCCGAGGAACTCGGAAATGATTTTAATCTCGAACAAGCCTTAAAAACTGGATCAATCCCACTCATTCTTTCCGCACCTTCTGTAAAAGAAGGAATTCGCGCCTATATCCACTCTTATGTTCGTGAAGAAGTACAGGCTGAGGCCTATGTTAAAGATCTTCCGAGCTTTGCACGATTCCTAAAAGTAGCCGCCGTCCTCCATGGACAAACCCTTAATCTTTCCTCAGTTTCCAGAGACGCTGGAGTAAAGAGGACTACGCTTGAAAATTATTTTTCAATCCTCGAGGATACCCAACTCGCAAATCGACTCTATCCCTACGAAGCCAACCTCCGAGTGAGAGAGCGTCACCATCCGAAATTTTACTGGATCGATCCAGGCATAGTACGTGGGCTGAAAGAAGAGTGGGGTGATCTGACCACCCATGATCGAGGCCCACTTTTCGAGGGTTGGGTTTATACAGTCCTTCGAGCTTATCAAAGCTACTTCGATCTTTTCGACGAAATTTTCTACTGGGGAAGTGCAAGCACCGAGGTCGACTTCCTGATTAAGAAGGATGGCTACTTCTACGCCATCGAAACTAAAACTTCCTCCCGATTTAGGCCTGAGGACGCCACCGGTTTACGCTCTATTGCATCGCTGCCGAAACTAAAAAAACGAATTCTCCTCTATTCGAATTCCATCGATCGGCAAAAAACTGAAGATGGAATAGAGATTCTGGGAATCGATACGTTTCTGGAGCTATTAAAAACCAAGAATTTATTTGGATAATGATAATGTATAAAATACCACAATTTCTAAACCCACTCTCCACCGACCTCTCCGAAATCCTGACCGAAGTTCGCTCGGATGTCTGGATTAAACCCATACTCGCTCAATTAAAATTATGCACGTGACGGAAGCGGGCGGGAGCCTGGGTGATGCAAACCATCGCATAGCGCTGCGCATCTGTTCATTAAAATTACCTGTTCATTTTAAAGTGAACAGTATGTTATAATGAACAGAAGGAAGCACTAATGAAATCCAAACGATTAATGCCTAAAACATCCCATACTACGGCGATCGATCTTTATGCAGATAAATCCGCTCTCGTGCTCTATTGGCTAATCGTCTACGGCCAAAGCGGAAAGGACATCTCAGTCCGTTCGGTCGCCCGAATTACCGGAGTAAGTCTAGGCCTCGTTCAGCGTGTGTTCGAATCTCTAACGAAATCTGGTGTACTTGCCACACAAGGGTTAAGAACTTCTAAAGTTTATATGCTAAAAAACCCCGCTCTCCTGCTTCAGGGCTGGTTCGACCACTACGATATTCTTAAAAAATGTAAGGTTTGGACGTATGACTCTGGTTTCTCGAGTCGAAAAGAACTTCTAGACGCGATTAAGGAGTCCACTCTCAAGAACACGGTCACTTTAGCACTTCACTCTGCCTCTCAGGCAACGGGCGCAAAAAATACAAATCTTGAGACACTCGAGCTCTATATTCATGATCTCAAAATGCTAGAGAATCTGGAAAAAAAGCTGCTCTTAACCCCTAAGGAGCGTGGGTATCAGGTTTTAGTAATAAAACCCTTTTATAAGGCAATTCTAGCCTTTGAGAAAAAGAGTGCAAAAAGCATAGCGGTATCACCCGCTCTACTTTCAGTTCTCGATTTATTTCAATTTCCTCTGCGTGGGCGCGAACAAGCCGAGCAAATCATCCAAAAAACTGATTATCTAAGGAAAATTTATGCGGGATAATCTCAATAAAGAAGATGCGATTCTAACGGAAGTACTCGAATCCCTTTCGACATGGAAAGATACTGTCGTAATTGGTGGTGGTTACGCCTTAATAGCTTATCGACTCTATTTTGCAGATGAAAATTCATCCATACCTACTACGACAAGAGATATAGATTCGATCCTCCCAAGAAAAGTTTCTCAGAACCATTCTGAAACTTTGAAAAAGGTTTTAGAATCTGCGGGATTTATCCAAGAATTTAGAGACCGAGAATCGCCTCCGACCGAATGCTATCTTAAAGAAATCGATGGTGAAGAGATCGAATTAGAATTTATAACTGATAAATGCACTCGCGGGGAAAAAGATTCGAATGTCGTAATCTCGGGCGTTGTGGCCCAACCGTTAAGCTATATTGAGATGAGTTATGAGAATGTTTTAAAATTCACAACAAAATCAGGTGTGAGCGGAAAATGCGTCGATCCTGCGGCGTGGATTTTTCATAAACTTCTTACGTTCCCCAAAAGACGAGCGGGAACGTCGAAATTTTACAAGGATCTTTACGGCATTTGGTTTGTATCAAACGAGCTCGGCGAATTTTCGAAAAGGGTTCGAGACGATTTCAATTCACTCACATCTCGAAATGCTTCTTGGTTTAAAACCGCAAAACAGAACGTCGCAAAATTTACTTCTGAAGCGAGTCCAACCGACTGGCAAAAGCTTGAATCGCAGTCTGCATCAGGCAGACTGAAAAGAGCTGGAATGTTGAAGGTATTTTCAGATCTTGGAATCAAGTAATCTCATATTATTATGCAAAATCACCACCCACTCTCCACCGACCTCTCCGAAATTTTGAATGAAGTTAAACCCGCCGTCTGGAACGAACTCCGCGGCGCGCGTCTATTCATCACCGGCGGCACCGGTTTTTTCGGTAAGTGGCTGCTTGAAAGTTGGGCGCATGCAAATCGGGAGCTCGGGCTTCGTGCCCACGCGGTCGTTCTTGCGAGAAATCCCGAAGCTTTCCTAAAAGATTTTCCCCATCTG
Organism: Bdellovibrionia bacterium; assembly: GCA_041752095.1. Lineage (GTDB taxonomy): Bacteria > Bdellovibrionota > UBA1018 > UBA1018 > UBA1018 > JACMQW01. The sequence continues at coordinate 13,512 of JBGSHQ010000006.1, read as the reverse complement.
GCGAACGATCCTTCGATTTCATTTTTGAAGGGTGATCTGCTCGACTTTAAATTTCCTAAGGCCGACTTCACCCACATCCTGCACGCGGCTACTCCTGCTAGTGTAAAACTCGACCGTGAAAATCCGGCGCTCATGCGGGACATCATTGTGCGTGGGACCGAGCGGATGATCGAGTTTGTGCGATTGCATCCGGTGGGAGCGCGACCGAAACTTCTAATGACAAGCTCCGGAGCTGTTTACGGAGTCCAGCCGACGTCGATATCGCATGTGGGCGAAGATTATAACCCGCCTGAAAGCCTGATTCCCGATTCTGCTTATGCACGAGGAAAACGTGAAGCAGAGGCGCTGTTATTTTCTGCGGCGGATCTCCACTGCGTAAGCGCACGTTGCTTCGCGTTTGCAGGCCCGCATTTTCCTGTGGATCAGGGATACGCGTTTGGAAATTTTATTCGCGATGGTGCTCGTGGGGGTCCGATCATCGTGAGTGGTGATGGAACGCCACTACGATCGTACCTCTATGCAAGCGATCTTACCGTGTGGTTATGGACGTTACTCGTGCGCGGAGTTTCGGGACGTGCGTATAATGTGGGATCGGATGAGGCCGTTTCGATCGGAGATCTCGCGCGCAAGATCGCGGAGTATTATAACCAGTGCGCGGTCGAAATCGCGAAAACCGCGGTTCCGGGCGCGGCACCTGCTCGGTATGTCCCTTCGATCGAGCGGGCTCGGAGCGAGCTCGGTCTTCGCGTGAGTGTGGGGTTAGACGAGGCGATCGCTCGGACGGCTGGGTTTATGGGGCGGGGGTAGTTGGGTCGCCTAAAGGCGATATATTCGGTTTGGAGATCGTTTAGACTAAAATACCCCCTATAAATGTCCATGAGTATGACATTTTTACCCCCATAAAATGTCTGAATGCGGCGATGATCGGTTTCTAAAAGTGGGTCTAGGTTTTTACTTTATAGGGTATAAACATTTCTTCCCAAGGAAGAATCTTAAATTTATCAATCATTATCGAAGTAGGCCCTGGGTAATAACAATTCACTTTTAACTTTTTTACCTTTTCCTGAAGTGCTCTAAGGATGTTCATTTGGGTTTCTGGAACGCTTTCATTGGAAAAAATCTGATAAGCGGTGACGTCATCCGAATTTTCACCAACGACGAGATCAATCCTGTTTTTAGAAGCCGATCGGTAATAATAGAGTTTCGGAGTTTTTAGTTTTACATAATGCCACTCGCAAAGAACTTCGTTCATAAGGGTTACGACTAACTGTCGATGAAGGTCTCCTCCCAAAAACTTCACAATCGCCGAATCAATCGGGTAATAAATACTTTTTCCTCTCCCATCGGGGTGAGGATTAACTTTCTGGAGTGCAAACAGTTGCATGAGCGCGTCTAGATGTTTCTGTATTTTGCGGCCCGTTTGTCTTAGTTTTCTAGCGATTGCTGCGCAAGTAGGTTCATCAAGCGTGGCGCACAGTCCGATTATGTCTTTTGCGATATCGGTATCGAGCCTCCATCCTTTAAATTGGTGAATATCTCGCGAACAAATAATCTCAATCCAGTCTTCAATCAGTCGCGATCTATTTTCTTCATCTCGAACGAACACGATTCCAGGGAGCCCACCGTGTTCTAAGTGCTTTAAAAATTGGCTTCTATTGCATTTAAAAGGCGCACTTAATCCTATCGCTTCATGATAATTCATAGGAAAAATTCTGATTCGACCTAAGCGACCAGTAAGTGATTCTCTAATTTTAAGTTCACGAGAAAACTCGGTCGATCCGAGTAATATAAATCGACCGGGTTGGTTTTCTTTATCGACCACTAATTTAACAGCATCGAAAATATTTGGGGCTTTCTGGGCTTCATCAATGACCAGTGGGCGATATTCCTTATGCGATTCTAAAAATGAATCAGGATTATTTTCAGCCTGGTCTCGTATGATTTTCGAATCTAGAGAAAAGCTTTTTGATGTTGGGAAATACTCAGGCAATAGTGTCTTCGCTAAGTAGCTTTTTCCCGTTTGTCTTGCGCCTTGAATCGAAACAATTCTAAAAAATTTTAATTTCTTTTTCAAAGCCAGTAATGCGAGTCGCTCCCGAGAGTGTGCCATGGATTCATTATACCCCTATTAAAATTTGCAGTCGATACAAATTTTAATAGGGGTATAATATGAAAACCCTGGGGGCAGCACCAGTGCGCATCCGGAGAGGGGGCGTTATGCATAACTCCTTACGACAACAACTAGTGCCATTACTTTAAACATTAGATATATTTATTCAAATTACTTATATGCCACTTTTACAAAACCGCCATCTCCCCGCTCTCACTCTCTTTCTGCTCTATCTCCTCATGTACTGGACGGCGCCGCATCTATATCGCCCAGGGATGGACGCGATGACTTACGGTGCGGTCGCGAAACATATCCTAGAAACCGGCGAATGGGCGCGCCTCCATTACTCCGCTCAGGCTTACGCTGATTTTTTTCAACATCCTCCGCTCGGTATTTGGATGATGGCGATCTCGATGAAAGTTCTCGGCACTGCTGACTGGGTACTTAAAGTTCTTCCTTCGCTCATCGGGGCAAGCGTCTGTACGGCCATTTATTACTGGGGGAAAAAGGTAGCGGAAAGTCGTGTTGTGTTGGCGCCTAATACTTCAAGCCCAGCAATTCGTCCCGAAATGTACGGATTCATCGCAGCGCTCGTCCTACTCACTTCGACTCGGTTTGTGAAGTATTCGACGGAGCTTATGCTTGATCCGTTTTTAGTGGGGTTCTCGGTTTTTGGTCTTATTTTGCTCGCGCGCTCGGCCTTAGTGGTTTCGCCCTATCTCGGCGGGCTCATGATTGGTGCTGCGTTTCTGTCGAAGGGGTTATTCGCGTTTGCTCCTTTCGTTACTGGATTAGTTTTTATTTCTGCAAAGTATTTTTCGAAAGAAACGCGCGCGGGTGAATCTTTTCGAAAGGGCTCGCTCTGGATACTCGGAACAGCGACCCCGTTTATTCTCTGGTTTATTTTCGGTGGCGCTAACGAGTACCTCTATCGTTACTATGTCGAACACGTAGCTGGTCGAATCGGATCCTATACTTTACGCGAGCATTTCGAGCCGCTTCGAAATTTATTCATTCTCTACTGGCCGTGGATTCCGTTTTATTTTTACGGCGCTTACCGAATTCTCCGTGCGAATGGGCTTCGTGCACTTGCCCGGTGGGAGGGGCTTGCGCTTGTGACTTCGATGGCGTTTATGGGTGGATTCGTTCTCGTCGCTTCTTTTTTAGAGCAGTATAATACTTCGTTTTATCCTTTTGCTGCGGTGGTGGTCGCTTATCCGTTAAGCGAGGGTCGAATCGGTGAGTGGCTATTTCGCGCGCGCGAGAAAATCTTGCTTGGGCTACTTTTAGTTATTATTGGAGTAGGTATTTTTTCAATCATCCGCCCAGCACAGTTTACCAACTCCGAATTTAGAAACCCGATTCGTATCGCGCTAAAGAGGGCTGCGCGGGAGTGTACGCCTGTCGTGGACCAAAGGATTATGATCTCCACTACAGTTTCTGAGATTTGGTACACGCTTGCGATGGGGGCATGGAACACGCCGTGGGATGCTTACTCGGGGCAGGCCACGATGACTCCGGCGGAAGCCCGGTCAGACATACTTCTCGCGGCGGCGAGTGATCTCGTCGGCGCGGGGTGGATGCCGACTTCGATTCGAGAAAGTGGGCTCGTGGTTTATTCGCGGGATGGTGTTGGCGCGCGGGTGTGTGGACCGTAGTGCAAAATAGTCGTGACTTTTTTGCACTACGGTGCATACTGCTATAAATGCTTAATATTAAACGCTTAATTTCACAATCGATCGGTCTAGATATCGAAAAAAAGATCGTTCTCCTATCGGGGCCGCGCCAAGTCGGGAAAACGACCCTATCCCGCAAGCTCTATGAGAACTGCCAGTATTTAAATTACGATTCGACCGAGGATAGAAAAATTATCCGTGCAGGAACGTGGAGGCGAGATGTCGACCTCGTTATTTTCGATGAAATTCATAAACTCCCAAAATGGAAGTCCTGGATAAAAGGTATTTACGATACTGAAGGAGTTCGTCCTCGCCTCATCCTGACAGGGTCAGCAAAATTAGAAACTTTTAAAAAGGGGGGCGACTCATTAGCTGGACGACATCACTCGTACCGTCTCCACCCCTTTTCACCAGCGGAACTTAAATCTGAAATACCCCCTTCCGAATCTGTCGAGCGACTTATGCGACTCGGTGGATTTCCTGAACCCTATCTTTCGGGCTCAGAGGATTTTGCAAAAAGATGGAGAAAATCGCATTTAGATCGGATTCTAAAAGAAGACCTTTTAGAGCTTGAACCGGTTCGAGAAATCAAAAAAATCGAAATATTAGTCGACTTACTGGCTGATCGAGTAGGATCTACTACAAGTTATAATTCGCTAGCGCGTGATCTAGAAGTATCGCCTCATACGGTTAAAAGATGGACAGAAATTCTCGAGTCGCTTTACATTATTTTCGCGATTCGCCCTCATTCTAAAAACTCTGCTCGTTCTCTTTTAAAGGAACCAAAATTTTATTTCTTCGATACGGGCCGAGTAACAAGCGGAGATGCGGCTAGGATCGAAAACTTGGTTGCACTTTCGTTACTAAAACACCTTCATTACCGCGAAGATGTATTCGGAGACCGAGTAGAGCTTGCCTATGTTCGCGATAAAGAAAAGCGTGAGGTAGACTTCCTTACTTTAATCGATCGCAAACCCGATATGCTGGTCGAGGTTAAAGCTAATGATGAAAACGTGAGTCCATCCCTTCGTTATTATGCTGATCGAATATCACCTAAGTCTTCGCTCCAACTTGTTTACGGATTAAAGCGGGAGCTGAGCGTAAAGGATATTTCGATTAAAAATTTAGAGGACTTTCTGGCGGGGTTAGAGAAGTAAATTAGCCCAAGCTTGAAACGTAAGGGTTCTCCCCCTGTAATTTAAATTCTTCATCATTCCGACCGGATGGAATAGATGCCGGATGAGAAATCGCTCCGCTTCATGATTAATTTTCGGTTCGATACTTATGTCCGCGACTAGGTTCGACTCTTCCGCCAGGACTATATCAAACAGGCTAGAACCGATCCCCTCTCCTCGAAAATCATCTCGGATTACCATCTGTTCTATATAACGATAATTCGTAAAGTCGACGGGTTGTGCGCTCTCCCATTCTGAATTAGCCATATACTCGTTAAATCTGCGAATGTCGGTCGTTAGGGCAAACCCTAAAATTTTATCATTTTTCCGGATTATATAAACCCGGCCACCGTATTCCGACATGAGCACGTCGATTTCATCGGGCGTATAGACCGTATAGATAAACCCTTTATTATCGCCGTCTCGGTTCGAGGACTCTAAGGCGCGCGCTTGGAGCTCTATGACTTTCGATTTTACTTTTTCAGGGATCAGAGAGCTATCGTTAAAGTTTTCGACTCGTATAGGATTTACAGACATGAATCAATCATCCACTCACTTCGTAACCCGCTAATTAAACCGCTTTAAAAAGTCCTGAAAAAGTTTCTCTTTGCCCTCTCTCTTCGACCACGCTTCTATCTCATTTAAGTCGATTTTTTTGGCCTCGGCGACCCAAACTGCCTGGTCTAAGCTCTGGCGATCGTTCCAGTGATAATATGCGGCCAGGCGATCTTTCACGCAGTCAGTGGGGGTTAAAAGCTTTAAAACTCCCATCTTCGTTTTAATTTCTTCAAATGAACTCACCAGATCATCGCCGACTCGCGTCGCTGATCCGGGAAACTCGACAAAATATTTAGTGTCAGGGTGAATGTAGTAGCGACTTTTCGAGTGGTCGAAACCTAAACGCTTCATCACTGAATCGATTTTCGAACGTTCAGAAAATGAAATAAAATCGAGGTCGAAACTTTCATAACGGTTATTCGTGTAAATCGAAACAACAGCGCCGCCAGAAAGAAAACAGTCGACACCGTTTTCGCGTAAACTTTCTGCGACCCAAGCACCTACCTCGCTAATGGTTAATGCAGAAACGTTTATCTTTTTCATAACGGCTTCCCCTTTCTCCTCGGGCGCTGACGGTCCCTAAAATATTTATTGATAATTTCTGATGGTAAGCTTGAAAGCGCTTTAGAAAGTATTGCGCGCAGTTCATTTAAAAAAAGATATCGCGGGTTCCATTCGTAGAGACGTGTTTTTCCGATAAGACGACTAACGATAATCCCCTCGCGCTCGAAACGTTCAAGCTGTCTCTGCACCTGGCTTACGGCACACCCATATCGATTCGCGATAGCTAGGCCATAACCCGAGCCATAATTCTCTATATAGAGGAGTACTTTTTCTGCTGATTCATTACCGAAAAGTTCGCCTAGGATCATATGGGTAATATTACCCTAATTAGAGGTTATATAACCAAAATTAAATTGGCCGCTCAGGTGGCCCAGTCTTTGTATTGGATATTATTAAACTTTCTGACCCCCGGATTACCGGGTTTGGTAATGGTATATTTATGGTATCTTATAAGTATCTTTTCGAGTTCGATCCGACGAAGAACAGATCAAACCTCGAGAAACATGGGATCACCTTTGAAGAAGCGGCTGAGCTTTGGGACCAACCGGTATTAACTCTAAAGTCCAGAAATCGGGCGGAAGACCGAAACCTGGTCATTGGAAAAATAGGTCGGGACTATTGGACTGCGATTACTACTCTTCGTGAAAACAACATTCGAATTATATCTGTAAGAAGGGCACGCCATGAAGAAAAAGAACTCTATAAAAGACACTACGGCTAAAAACCTCGAAGAGCGATTCGATTCGGGCGAATCCGTACTTGAGTATTTCGACACTGAGATCACCCGAATTAATCTCGATCTCCCGCGGTGGGCGATCCAGGAAATAGACCGCGAAGCCACACGTCGGGGCATCGCTCGACAAGCACTCATTAAGGGGTGGCTAGTCGATCGGATCGATGGATTAAAAACGAGAACGGGATAAAGATTTGGAAACAATAAACACCCTCATTATCGCGGCAATGGATGAAGAAGAAACCGCGGTACTTAATGCGTTATCGCATATCCCGAGTAAAAGAATAAAACTCAGCGACCCATTCGACCTCACCTTTACGAAATTCGAATCAAACGCAAAATCCCTCTCCGTACTCAAGTGCGGAATGGGCCAGGTAAACGCTGCACTAGCGCTGGCACTGTTTGCGGAAAAACAGCCAGTCGACGCTGTAATTCTACTCGGTGTAGGTGGCGCGCTTGCTCCGGAGTTAGAGATCGGCGAGCTGGTTATTTCTCGGGCGGTGATTCAGCACGACTACTTTGCCTCACTCGACTTTGGTAACCCTCGGATGCTTCCAGGTCATATTGTCTTTTCGCCCGAAGAGGCGCGTAAGCATTCGGCAGTATTTACGGCTAATCCCGAAATTTTAAATATGTCGGCCCTAATCGATGCGGGACTTAAGGTTCAAGCTGGAACCGTACTCTCCGGAAATGAATTTGTAGGTACGACTCGCCGAAAAGAAGAAATCGCTGGGCTTCATGAAGAGGCGCTACTCGTCGACATGGAAGCGGCGGGTGTAGCCCAGGTCTCTACTCGATTAGGTATTCCGTTTGTAGTTGCTAAGACGGTCGCCGACCGACTTCTTCCTGATGGGAGTATAGAGAGCGATTTTAGGAAGTGCCTGGAAGCGGCGGCTCGGAATTCTGCAGTGGTGGCTGGGGTGGTTTTGGGAAGGGAATGAAAATAACCACATAAGAATATGTAATTATTGCAGTATTTTAAATTATGCAAAAAAGCCTCCCTTAACTTCCATGAAGTGCGCAGTCGTGATACTGCTCCGCGCAATGGGGGCGCGCATGACTACCAAAGAAAAAAAACGATATTCAACCGAATTTACTCCTCGTTTTTCGGACTTCGATGTTCAGGGAATTTTGAATTCAAAAAACTATATCGACTTCCTCTCCGAGGCAAGAATCGAACAAATGATTCGCTGCTATAAACTACCAATGGATCACTACATGAAAATGAACCAAACATGGGTCTTTTCATCAGTTCAAATGAACTTCTTAAGGCCGGTATATCTTGGCAAAAAAATTGTAGTCGAGACAGAGGTCTATAAAATTGACGGATCTAAAGCATGGGTGAGTTTTTTAATTCGAGGAAACGACGCCTCATCGAAACATGCTGAAGGGGAAGCAATATATACATTAATTGACATTCAAAAAAAAATTCCGATAAGCATATCAGACCAAGACATCCAAATTTTTCTTAGCTCGGGTGTATAATGGAAACTACAGATTTAATTCGAAAACTGCTTGTTCAAACTTGGTTTGGCGAAGTGCAAGGCGTTTACATTTTACGAAGGTTTTTAAAAACACTCAATAAGGCGCGGTGTTCATCCAAGATTATTTTAGAACTTGAAAATCAATTAGTTGATGAATCTAGGCATGCCATTAAATACAAAAAAATTCTTTCCCGTTATGGTACTAAAGCAAAATCAGTAAGCTCTCTAGAAATTGACTTATGCTGGCAAAGGTTTCTTGGTTACATATCGCGTGTTGCATCACCAAGTGCCGTTATTGTCGGCGTATATGGACTCGTTGAACCGTTCAATCAAATTTCAAATACTGCTCTTTTATTGCCAAAACTAAATGGAAGCGACCTCACCGACGTAAAAGAAATCCTAAAAGAGGAAGACCGTCACATTGCAATGATGTCCCTTTATGAAGAAGTAATTAGCGATAAAACTATAACTATAGATAAAGAACAATGTTTAGAGACGATTCGCTTTTTCATGCAAGAGCAAAAAAAAATCAGATCTTCAGATTCAGATTCAGATTCAGATTATATTTTTCCAATGGAAGCTAAAAATGCACTGATGTCGAACACCAGGCGTCTTATAGCAAGAGTATCAACGTGGTAAAAGAAGTTCAGTTTGACAAAAAAAAATTAGGCATACTTGGAAGTTACCTAATTAACAAAACCCACGTTTGTTGGATTAAAAGAGAAACATTAAATTGGCTTCTTAATGGAAGCATCGACTGGAAAGGCGTCTCCGAACTAGGGGTGGCCGGTCATTTAAGCTTTACGGTAACTGCCATAGATAAATTGGTTTTTTTTATTTCTAACAATATCGTCAAAAATGACAGCCAAGTTCATCTTTTGCCCGAATTCATTAAGTCAAAGTTTATTTACTCCCTAAAGAAACCTGCATCCGAATTAACTATCCAAAAACTTGTTATTATTGCTGATTGTTGGCGTTTAATATCAGAGGATTTCGACACTCACGATCTAACCATTGAGCAACTCAAAATCTTATCCATATCTTTAGATTATCTAGGAGAACACGCGAAACGCCAAGAACTCCAGCTTAGGTGCCCAAGACTATTAACAAAACCAAAATGGCCGGCTATCCGCGGAGTACACGACTCTGACCCTTCTCATCTTAGCCACGTTCTTCAGGAGTTCATTAAAATTGAAAGTGCTGACTTTGAGTTAATAAGTGAAATAGAAAAAAGAACCAAAATCACAAATGAAAGATCGTTTTTCTTTATACTTAAATTGGTTTGCTACCCAATAATCGGAATTTTGCAGATATTAGCTTTACTAGTCGCTAGACGAAATACAGTTGAAAAAGTTGATAGGTGGATGAACGAACACGCCAACTCTGAATCACACTGGGACTACTCGTCTCGTGTTCTTGCAAACTATTGGTATAAATTGCCAAAAAGTATCGCTTCTGCGTCCCGATTATTTCTTAAATCTATTTCTGACAATAACCCCTTCATTACACTAAGGGCCCTGGACTGGTGGCTATTCACCTCACCGCATACGAGAGGACTTCGATACAATCTTGCTATTTATAAATTACTAATACCAATTGCAAAAAGGTATGCACCCTATCTACTTGCTGATATTCAAATGCATTACGGAATTTTAAATTTTTATCGCGGGAACTTTACGGAGTCTCTATCCATACAGGCAAGTGTAGAAAGGCAGCTTTCTCATGGTAATCACCCATTTAATAGAGAAGTAAATTTACAAAATGCCCTAAGAACGTCTGTTTCGACTCGTGCACCAAGATTCACCAATATAATTTACCGCTTAATTACAAAGAATGATGAATTTAATCGTGGCCTACATCCGTATCGTACAAAGCTAGCAATGGCCGCGCAACGGGTTCGGGAGGATGGTAAATCAACCCATATCGAATCTGTTAAGCAACTTGAGAGTTTATTTCAAACTCTTCCCCCAATGATAAGTGCCACGCTATATTCCCAATTAATGATTACATACATTGAGGCCGGTGAATATTCGTTGATCAAGGCGGGGATGAAAAATTGGATTAAATCACTGGATGCTGCAGGAGCTAAGAATCCGTTTAAATATATTTTGAAATCAATTGAGGAAGTTACATTAAGAGATACTAAAGGTTCAAAACAAAATTATTTCTCAATAATAAATTCAAAAAAATCTGGCTGGAATTACCTTTCTGATCGAAAAAACAGAGTCTGCTCAGAGGATGAATTTCCAATTTCATACAAAAAAATGATCGCTTTAAATTTTGGAGATCGATGCTATTCAAACGATTCCCAATTTACTTCTATTGATCATTCAAGCCGATTGGGTCGTTGTAAAAACCTATCTGATCTTTTTACTGAAATGCAAAATATCATCTACTCAAGCTTGCCTGAATTTCGCTTTTTCGCAGAAGCTGATGGATTTAAAATAAGCAGCGAAGTTTCGGCTCCTCACGAAATCGAAACGTTGCGAGCGGTCTATCAAACTCTCGAACAACATGAACTAATTACATTAGAAAAAATCGGAACACCGCAGTGGACCTATATCTACAAAGAAACGGTGGGATACAAGAAATTTAAAATATGGCTCGGAGCACCTACCATCTATAAAAATGGAGGGGGAAATAGATTTTTATTAGCACATGGTCTAGCAAACTGGTTTTGCCAGGTTATAAATACCATTTTGTCTGTTGAACTAGAAAATGAATACAAAAGAAAAGAGACAGAAAGAAATCACGAAAGGAAAATTTCTCAGCTGATAACTCAAATTGCTCATGACATCAGGTCGCCTTTAGCGGCCCTCGATATTCTTACAAACGAATTGGGCAGTGATTCATCAAATGAAGAAAAACAGCTAGTACAAGCCGCAATTCGTCGGATCAAGGAAATTTCAAACGATCTTCTAAAGCATCAAAAAGCTAATTCCACGGCTTTTTCTATTAACGAAGATGTAATAATGTATTACGGAATTAATGAGGTTTCTGAAAGAATCAGCGAAGTTTTAGTCGAAAAAAAAATTCAAACAACCAACTCGAATGTTGAGGTGCAATATAAACGGGCAGATGAAAGCGATTCTGCTTTAATTTTTTGCAACCTAATTGAGCTTCAAAGAATTTTATCAAATCTGATTAATAACAGCTTAGAATCAATAAAAGAAAATGGGAAAATATTTATCCGTACAGAGATTATTAAATCATTTCTATCAATTTCAATAGAGGATAATGGCCATGGAATTCCAGATGATATAATGCCTAAACTTTTTCAACGCGGAGAAAGTTACGGTAAAAAAGATGGAACTGGCCTAGGACTTAACCACGCTCAGACATGTTTAAATTCCTGGGGTGGAAGCATTAAACTTGAATCACAGCAGAACGTAGGAACGAAAGTAACTATTTACGCTCCATTGTCTGGTTAACTAGTCACTAAAAGTTGCAACATTTCCTTAAAATCTACTTGAGCTACTCATCTTTCTTAAGTTGATATTTTTAGTAGATATTTACGATAATACATATAAGTAACCGAATATTTCTCTAACCATCACCGTCAGTTTTTTGATGCTAAATTTATCAAAACTCTACAACCTGATGCTTAAATCATTACCAACCGCGATACTTTGTAAAATAGCGACTCTCATTCCACTCTCCTCCAATTGAGATGTGATTCTCAAACGGATATAACAATTAGTTAGATCTATATTCGGTAAGACAACCTCAAGTAATCATTAGTTAATGACGAACAATAATTAAGAGGTAAACAGAAAAATTGCTTAAAGAACTAAGAAAGTTCATTAAATCGAATTTAGAAACTTCGCAAAGACGACAAGTTGAAAACCATTCGAGCCAACTTACAATTGGTGTCGAACACGAATTTTTCTTGCTTCGTTCGAATGGAGAGCCAGCCGACCATAATGAGAGCCAGGACTTTCTACATCAAATTTCAAAAACTAATGGGTGGAAGATTTATCAATTCCAAGAAGACCCTTCAGTAGGACGATTTATAGGCCGAGTTTCTAAGGAATCCGAGTATGGATTTTGCGCCTTGAAATATGATCACCATCCTCATCTGCTTGAGATCGCTTTTCAATATACAGACAATTTATATAAATTGAATGATGAAATAAAAAGAACATTCGCCAATCTAAACATTACGGCCGAGAACTTAGGACTTAAAATTAGTAAAAACGCATTTCTAGATGGCACTGCTCCGGAAAGCACTATCGAAGAATTTGTAAATTTACGTGGTTATCGAAAAAAAATTCTAGAGAGATCAAACCAACAGTTAAAACCTTCGCTTTATAACTATGCCGCCTCTATTGCGGCCACTCAAATCCACATTGGAGGAACCTGCTGGTGGGAAAATGAAAAAATTGTGGGCGATCTATATTCGCTAGAACCTGAAGCACTATATTTTAGTTATCTCGAAGCGAATTCACTAATCCCATTTAAAGAATTCATGGACCGCAGATGGAAAGGATATAAAACGGTATTTAAGGGTTATCCATTAGTTGGATATCCAAACATTAATAATTGGTCATTCGATAGCTGGACGGAATCATTGGTTAACTCACCTCTGTTTGGTCCATATAAAAGCGCTTGGGCGGGGGATTCGTGGAATGGTGTTACGATCAAACCATCGCTTGCTGATCCTAGTTGGCTTTTAAAATCTGCAAGAGATCTATCAATTATACGTCCGAAAATATTCGGAACATTAGAGTTTCGCGCTGACCCATCAATGCAGGACGCACAATCGCTAATGAAACTAGCGGCATTGAGGCTCGGTTTAACTAATGCTGTTCTTAATGGATTGCACTCTTCAAGTTCATATCAACAAGAGTGCTATCGTTGGTATCAAGTTCAAAGTGGCACGACTGAAGCCCTAAATATCAAAGCATTTGCTAAATTAGCCATAGAAGGATTAAAGCTTAGGCATAAAGGTGAAGAAAATTTTCTTCTCGAACAACCTAATAATCATTCATCAAACCAAAAACTAAAGTTGGCTGTATGAATGAAACCAAGAAAAATTTTCATGATTCAATAGAAACAGCCGAAATTAACGATAATAGAGTCATTTCAGGCCTTTTAAAAGAAGCACTCTTTTGTCAACGGTTTTTAACTATAACTAATAGTGCGGGTCAAAGTTTTGATGCTGAGATAATAGATCTTGTAGAAGATTCGGGTAGAGAAAAAACTCAAGGGG
>JBGSHQ010000005.1:0-3942 GCA_041752095.1 Bdellovibrionia bacterium | reverse complement strand
AATGAGGAGGCCAAGTGCACGAGACGATGATTCTAGATCCGCTCCACTTTCAAGATAAGGTTCGAGACTTGCGACTTCAAACTGCGTGCGAAGGAGGTCGCGAGCGGCATCGATACCGAGTCGGTTATCAGGAATTTCTTCAAATAGAATATCGGTTCGGGTCGTCAACGCAGTCGCTACCGCTTCCGGAAGATGATGGCCGACTCGTAAAAAATGGCGGATCGGTAGAGTATAAACTTCTTCCAGAAGTGCGGCGCTATCGAGTGGGAGGCTGAGCCTAGTTTCGCCAGTCGAAGGGTCGAGGCATGCAAGCGTATAGCGCGCAGGAGAAGCTTTCGAGTCTGAAGAGCGGTGTTCGACAGGAATGGCTGTCGCAAGATAAGCCGTCTGGGATCCATCCATTCCAAACTGAACTGCTGGGGTGAAGATTCGAACGATCTCGCGCCTAACAATGGACTTTGCCCCGCGCTTTTTTGCTTCTTCAGGGTCTTCGGTCTGTTCGCCGATAGCGACTTTTTTTCCTGCATCGAGCAGGCGTTGAATATAACCCTGAACGGAATGATGGGGGACGCCTGCCATCGGAACCGGATTCTCTTTGCCTTTGTCACGCGAAGTGAGGGTGATCTCTAAAATTTTCGAGGCCGTGATCGCATCGTCCGCAAACACTTCATAGAAATCGCCCATGCGAAAAAAGAGGATAGCATCAGGTGCCTGGGATTTGAGATCCCAGTACTGTTTCATGAGCGGAGTCAGTTCGGACATGCAAGAGAGGTAACCGCTTGAGCCCTTGATTGCAATTCCAGTCGAAGGGACCAGGGATTACTTTTTAGGTTTCGATGCACTAGCGGTAACTCGGTGCACCTTAACCGTATTCGTCGTCCCGCGTCGAAGTGTAGGGACCCCAGCAGTGACGACGATGAGGTCTTCTGCCTCAGCAAAGCCTGCCTCGACGATGAGTCGCTCGACTACAGTGAAAATATCATCGGTTGCGACGATATTTGGGATCTTAATCGACCGCACTCCCCAGACGAAATTTAGCCGTCTGACGACACCTTCATTTTCAGTGATTGCGAAGATCGGAGTTTCCGGTCGGTATTTAGCAAGTACGCGTGCAGCAACGCCTGAGTGAGTCACTGTTGCGATTGCAACGGCGCCCGTATGCGCAGCAATTCGTGAGGTCGAAAATTCGACTGATTCCACGACTGAACCTGGCATTGGTAGGATGGTACTCGAAGGATTTGAATAGAGTTCGCGCGAACGCTCACTCTCAAGAATAATTCGGGCCATCGTTTCGACAGCGACGACCGGGTACTGACCTGATGCGGATTCAGCTGAGAGCATCACCGCATCCGTTCCGTCGAAAACTGCGTTTGCAACGTCACTTGCTTCGGCGCGAGTTGGAGTTGGAGCAGAGACCATGGACTCTAACATCTGGGTCGCTGTGATTACGGGGACGCCGAGCATATTACAGCTATGAATCAGTCTTTTCTGAACCGTCGGAACGCGTTCAGCTCCGATTTCTACAGCCATATCACCACGAGCAACGAGCACCACATCTGTGACTTCGACAATCGAATCCATGTAGGTCACCGCTTCTTCGCGCTCGATTTTCGCGACGATGAGCGGTGGATTATCTGTAATTTTTTTCATCCGAACACGAAGGTCTTCAATATCCTCTGCACAGCGAACAAAGGAGAGGGCGACTGCATCAACACCCATCGAGAGGCCGAACTCCATATCCGCGATATCTTTGTCGGTCAGGCACGGGATGGTGAGTGGAGTTCCGGGCAGGTTCATTCCCTTATTATTCGTCAGCGTCCCCCCGACTTCGACAACAACGACCATTTCAGGTGGTGAAAGTTCAGTCACGCGAGTTGCGATTTTACCATCGTCGAAGAGAACTCGGTTTCCAACCTTCGTATCAGAAGTAACGGCCATTGCGATCTCTGCGGAGATCGGAATTCCGATTCGACCTTTTAAGGATTTCTTAGGTTCGGAACCTTCAGGATAGAGGACGCACACATCGCCATCCTTCAGTTCAATCGATCCACCGGGTAGTTTGCCCGCGCGGATTTTAGGGCCTTGAAGATCTTGCATAATCGCGACGGGTTTGCCGGCGCGCTTCGAAGCTTCGCGGATATTTTCGATTAAGCTTTTATGGAATGCATGATCGCCGTGTGAAAAATTCAGTCGGGCGATATCAAGACCGGCTTCAATGAGTTTTTGGATTTGGTCTACGGTTTTCGAGGCCGGACCGAGAGTACCGACGATCTTAACCTTTCTTAGAAAGGAGGAGTGCATTCGCTTTTTTTACCTTATCGAGTTCTTCTTCTTGGTTTCGCGCGAGGGTTCGTTCTCGATCTTTAGCTTGGGCTTCCATTTCGGCAATTCGGTGTTCCGTTGCTCGAGCCTGGTCGGCCATGGCTTGTTTGATGAAACGATCCTTTTCGCGCAGTTCGCTATCGGATTTAGCCTTCATATCACGGAGTTGGTCTTCTGATGCGACTTTCTGATCCGTTAACTTTTTTTCGTACCCGCGAATCGTGTCATTCATTTGGGCCTGATATTCACGCCGCATTGAGCTTTTTTCAAACTCAGTCTGTGATTTAAGCTCCTGGAGTCGAGTTGCGTTTTCTACATCACGGGATGACATCAGGTCTTCATAATGACGCCTAAGACCATTCATGCCCCGTTCATTCGACCTAAGTGTGGTATCCGTCATTTTCTGATTCGAAGCATTAGCGAGATCAAGCATCTGCCGCTTATTTTCTTCTACATCGGCAACGTGCTGGACGAACGTATCGCGGAGAAGGGCTTGTTCAGTCAGATTCTGTCGGGTGAGGTTTGCGGTATTCGAAGTTTTATCTTGGATCGTGTCACTGAGTTTCGCTTGGTAGCTTTCATGAAGGTGATCGCGCCCCTTTAGGTTACGATCGGCTTCGGCTTGGAATACCTTTTCGTACTGCCGACTCACGGCGCCGCGTATCGACTGTTCCGCTGCTGCTGAGATCTCGCCCGGATTGTCGGTGGAGTTTTTATTATTGAGTACGCGTTCTAGGTTTTTAATTTGAGCCTGTTGATTATTGCGCTGATTTTCTAAGGTGGTCTGATAGGTCGCTGACTGTTTTTCAAGTGTGTTCGTTAATCGGTCAGAAGATTCCTGGCGTTCGCGGCTCAGAAGCTGATTCGAAAGTTCTTTTTCGTGCGCATTCTGAAGTTTTACATGGGCGAGGGCGCGATCGTATTCTTTTGCTGAATTCGAGAGCTGGGATCGGTGTTCGAGATTTTGATCGCTTACGATTTTAGAAACCTCAGTATCACGCTCCTTAATGATGCCGCCGAGTTTTTCGCCGAAGTGTCTTTCAACTTCGTTGTTATCGCGTTTCAGTTTTTGCTTTTCGAGATCATGCGAGAGAGTTTGATTTGAATACTTTACATTCCAGTCAGATTCGAGCTCGCCGATCGCTTCAGCTCGAGCGTTATTCCAGACATGCTGTGATCTTCTCTTCATCTCAGCAGTTTCCATGATTTGTTCGCGAAGGGGTTGAAGTTCTGTGGCCCTTGAGGCGCGCTCGGCTTCAGCGTTTTTCATGAGTTCAGTTTTTACAGCGATATCTTTTTCTTTTAAACGAGCGCTCAGCAGATTATCCGATTTCTGGTTATTTTTTCTAAGTGTGACTTCGCTTTCTTCTGCGATCGCTTTAGTCAGTTTTCTTTGGTTCGTTACTTCCTCGCGTGCATCACGAATCGCGGCTTGTGATTCTTCTCGAAGCTTCGCTTTATAGTCGTTTACATCGTTCTTATCGCCGCCACTCCCTCTCGCCTCGAGGATTTGCTTCCGATAACTCTCCGCAAGCGCTTCCATGTCCTGTTCTTTTTGGTCGGCTTGCTCTTTTGCTCGGCTCTCGTAGTAGTTCTCTGTGCGGCTCGCTGCATTTTTAT
>JBGSHQ010000004.1:0-5022 GCA_041752095.1 Bdellovibrionia bacterium | reverse complement strand
CTGTTCTTATTATTCAACATGCTCCGCACGAGCATGCTGCGGCATTGCGACGTGCGCTTGAATCACAGGGGATTCCTTCAAAAGTCATAAAAATTTATGCGGCTGAAGAACTCCCCAGTCCGAACGAAATCAGTGGCTTGGTTTCCCTTGGCGGCCCGATGGGTGCAAACGACGAAATCGATCATCCCTGGATTCGTGAAGAACTTCGACTCATGCAAAAAATTTATGACGCCAAGCTTCCGATCGCCGGAATTTGCCTGGGTGGACAGATGCTCGCTCGCGCCCTGGGGGGAAAAGTTACGTCTAATCCACACCCAGAAATCGGGTGGTTTGAAATCAGCGTGAATGAACACGGTGCGCGCGATCCAGTGATGAGTTCTGCTGGAATGACCCCGCGTTTTTATCAGTGGCACTACGACACATTCACTCCACCTCCCGGAGCAATTCATTTAGCAGCAAGCTCAATCTGCCAGGCTCAAGCTTTTCGAATGGGAGAAAATGCTTACGGGTTTCAATTTCACCCCGAAGCCGATTTCCAACTTGTCGATGAATGGCTCCAAGTCGAAGGAACTGACGAGGAAATATTACTCGCGCGAATCGCTCATCACCAAGCGTGTGTACAAACCCCTTCAGAGCATTTAGAACATTCAAGAAGCGGGGAAATATTTAGCCTGAACTTCGTCGCAGCGATTTCCCAACTCTTCCAAAAAGAGGCTTATTTGAAGGCTGAAAACCACATTCATGAACGGTGTCACGAATTTCACGAACGCGCGACCCAAGTTATTCTTCAGTTCTACGGATCGCACGGTGAAATTTCCCCGATCGCGGGTCGAATAGAACGAGTCACTGAAATTCCACACGGAAAATTTCTCTTTCTCCGTGAATCAAGCGGTCTCATGTGGCCCATTCGCTTAGATCATGTCCATAGCGTCGAAAAACTGAAGAACTAGAATTTAAATGGGTGTCGAATTTGACACATTATAAAAAAAAATTCATCCCGGTAGAATAGAAACCAGGGTGAAGTTTATGGGAACTGAAAATCCTGGCCCTTGCAAATTCGCATTTTTAGGAGTTTTCCTGCTTGGAATCGTTTTAGCGGGAATTACTGCGAATTATTATTTAAACCAAGAAGCCCAGACTGACAGGGACGCTCGCGACAGAAGAATTTCTTCTGAAATCGAAAAAATTCGCCATAAATAAGGCCCCCTCAAAGGGTCGCAAGCCGAGAGATTAAGACCCCAGCAGCAACCGAGGCATTTAAACTCGTGACTTCACCCTTCGGTGGAATGGATACAGTCACATCACAAGCTTCGGCGGTGAGTCTCCTCATTCCTTTTTCTTCATTTCCGATGACGACGAGCCAAGGGCAATCTCGTTTTAGAGTGAGGTAACTTTCTTTTGCATGCTCGCTAGTTCCTAGAACCCAAAGGCCCTCCTCTTTCGCCACTTCGAGTGCGCGTTGGAGGTTAATCTGTTCGGTATGAGGAACCGTTTCGACTCCGCCACAGGATACGTCGTAGACGGTTCCAGTAAGGGGAGCCGATCGCTCCGACGTCATTAGAATTCCTTCGATACCGAAAAATCCAGCGATTCGAAAAATAGCACCCACATTATGGGGATCTGTTAACGAATCAAGCGCGAGCCAGATTCCTTTTCCATACGAGCGTCGTTTCGCATCCCCGAAAAGCTCATTTGCAGAAATGGGTTCTTTAGCCTTAATTTTCGCTTCATTTAACGAAGCACGGCCAGATTCTTTCGAGTCGCCTCGACCACTGCGTTCGCGTCTGGAATCGCGATCAGGGGCCACCATCTGAGTAGAAATTTTATGGCGACGAGCAAGGTCTGAAACCTTTTTCCAAGCCTCATCCCCACCATTTAAAACCCCAGCACTCACTGAGACGGATAAAACATCTTCAGGTCGGCGTTCAAGAGCAGCAAGAACACTATGGGGATTTCGCACCGTAATGATATTCGACATTAGACTTCCTTAACGGGCATACCGATGGGGGTATCCAGTTCTTTTAATACTTTTTCTGTGACTAAACGCGGAGTTTTAGACTCAGTGATGGGACGTCCCACGACGACGGCGCCAGCTCCGAGGGTCGCGGCTTGTTTAGGCGTCATCACGCGCGCCTGATCTCCTGACTTAGAACCCTTCGGGCGAATTCCAGGAACGACCGTATAAAGAATGGGGTCAGCAGACTTCACCGTTTTTATTTCGTGAGGACTACACACGACACCATCCACTCCCCAGTAACGAGCCTGGGCGACGAGTCGCTTCACTGAATCAGAAATTTTAGCGGTTTTTCCACCGAGCGCGAAGCTCACTTCATCCCAGGTTTGCTGATCAAAAGAGGTCAGTACGGAAACGCCTAATATTTTTGGGCGTCGATCGAGTTTCCGCGCATCCATTTTTTTATCCAGTTCGTCGCGAACGGCCTGAATCATCGACGGCCCCCCCGCAAGGTGGAGCGTAAACATTTCAACACCCATATCAAATGCTTGGAGTGAAGCTTTCGTTACGGTGTTCGGAATGTCGTGAAATTTTAGATCGAGAAAAATCCGGTGTCCTTCTTTTACTCGGGATTCGACCCATTTCGGACCTTCGGCAAGAAAAAGTTCGCTCCCCACTTTCCAAATTACTGAAAGACCTTCACAGTCCTTCATGACTTTTAAAGCAGATTCACCCTTAGGGAAATCGAGTGCAATGATGAGATCGGTGATTTTTTTCTTCGCTGCGAGAGCCATTAGTAACTCCGAGCAAAAATCGCAAGAATATTTTTATCCGACTTCTCACCCGTATAAAAACAGGGTTTAGAAGTCTTCTTCGTCTCATAATTCGCGTCGAGAGGGAGACATCGAATGGTGGCCTTCGTCTCTTCTTTAATTTTTTTCTCGATCACGGAATCGCCGCACCAAGGGGCTATGAAGAACCCACCCCCTTCGATTCGTTCTTTTAACTCGGCGTAGGTATCGATTTCAAAAGTATTTGCATCCCGAAAGGTGCGCGCTTTTTCGAGAAGTTCTTTTTGCATCGCTGCGAGATCGCGAGCGATTTTCGAAGGTACTTCAGACATTGGAACAAATTCTTTCGTACCGATATCCCGACGGGTCATCACGACCGTACTTTTTTCGAGGTCGCGTGGCCCAAGTTCAATCCGAATCGGCGTCCCGTTTAACTCATGTTCATGGAACTTCCATCCGGCTTGCTTTTGGTCATCGTCATCGACCATCACTCCGATTTCGTATGGAAGGCCTTTTACCGCACTGTCCGCTTCGATCTCCGCACGAAGTTTCTGAGCCGCTTCGATTACCGCGCCCTTGGTTTCAGGCTTAGGCATGATGGGAACGATCACGACGTGCGTATGAGCTAGGCGAGGAGGAAGTACAAGTCCCTTATCATCCGAATGGGTCATTACCATCCCACCGATTAAGCGCGTAGAAACACCCCAGGATGTTTGGTGAACAAACTTCTGAGTTCCGTCCTTATCGAGGAATTTAGTTTCGAAAGCCTTTGCAAAGTTTTGGGCGAGATTATGAGAAGTCCCTGCTTGGAGAGCTTTCTTATCTTGCATCATGGCTTCGATACAGTAAGTGCGAAGTGCACCAGCGAATCGTTCATTATCGGTCTTACGGCCCCAGAATACCGGCATCGCCAGAATCTCTTCGGCGAAATCACGGTAAACACCGAGCATCGTACGAGTCTCTGCTTCGGATTCTTCAGGTGTAGCGTGGCATGTATGGCCTTCTTGCCAGAGGAATTCAGTCGTGCGTAGAAAAAGACGCGTTCGCATTTCCCACCTGACGACGTTCGCCCACTGATTAATCATCAGAGGCAGATCGCGGTAAGACTGGATCCACTTTGCAAACATCGAGTTAATGATGGTTTCAGAGGTCGGACGAGCGACGAGTGGCTCCTCTAACTTTTTTCCACCTGCATGGGTCACCACCGCAAGCTCGGGTGCAAAGCCTTCTACGTGCTCTGCTTCCTTCTTCATGAAGGATTCGGGAATAAAAAACGGGAAATAATAGTTACGAGCTCCGGACTTCTTAATCCGGCGGTCGAGATCACCTTGGATGCGCTCCCAGATCGAATATCCGTTCGCACGGATAACCATGCATCCTTTTACTGGACTATAATCAGCGAGTTTCGCTTGGAGGACTACGTCTTGATACCACTGGGAAAAGTCTTGAGACCGGGGAGTAATTTTCTCTGCCATATTTTTATAAACATGACACAAAGCGCAGCCTTTTTAAACGGCTAAGACTCAATTCCGTAAGACTTCATCTTCTTATGGAGGTGGGAACGCTCAATTCCTAAGACTGAGGCCGCCTTAGAAACATTCCCATCATTTTCCTTAAGCGTTTTAAGAATAAAATCCTTCTCAAACTCCGACCGAGCGTCCCTGAGATTCTTCGCCGCTATACCCGTAAGGGTAGATCCCTCAACGCGGTTCGCTAATTGTGCGGAATGGGCATCGGTTTGGAGATGGGTCAGAAGGTGATTCGCGGTTATAGAAGCTCCGTCTTCTGCTTCAGCGGTAAGGATCATGAGGCGTTCAATCAGGTTTTTTAGCTCACGAACATTCCCAGGCCACGGGTATGCCTGGAGAAGTTGGGTTGCTTCTTTTGTGAGCGAGCGCAATTTTTTGCCGTGAGTGACTGCGAATTCTTTTAAAAAATGTTCTGCAAGCAAAGGGATATCTTCTGATCGATCGCGAAGCGGTGGAACCACGAAAGGGATGACGTTCAGCCTGTAAAATAAATCTTCGCGAAAATTTCCCCTAGAAATTTCAAGCCGTAAATCTTTATTTGTTGCCGCGACGATTCGAACATCGACCGAAATCGTTTGGGTTCCACCTACTCTTTCAAATTTCTGCTCTTGCAGGATTCGAAGAATTTTCGCTTGAGTTTTAATCGACATATCGCCGATTTCATCTAAAAAAAGTGTTCCTTCATGAGCCAAGTCGAATTTTCCGCGACGAAGATTCGTCGCACCCGTAAAAGCACCTTTTTCGTGTC
>JBGSHQ010000003.1:0-2583 GCA_041752095.1 Bdellovibrionia bacterium | reverse complement strand
CGCAATCGCGATGTACGTTTTCTGATCTCCAGTAAACGGGATTTCCATCTCCCAAAGAAATGGAAGATAAGCGGCAAGAATCCAAATCAGGTGGGCCGGATGGCGCCAGAAAGCGTTCTTTCCCATGGTCGTGTTCTCAATTTACCTCTTTCGTGGGATTATACCAGGATCATGAATAATACGGACCGAGTTGTTATCGTTAGTGGAGCTAGAACCCCCTTCGTTCGTGCGCGAACGGTTTTTGGAAAGCTGAGTGCCGCGGCACTAGGAGGGATCACCCTTCGTGAGACGGTCGCCCGATCGGGAGTCGATCCGAAAATCATCGATGAAATTTATTACGGGATCGTGAGCCCGCCTGCGGAAGGTTCAAATGTTTCGAGGGAAGCGCTTTTTGATTCTGGGCTCCCACCCCAAATTGCGTGCACGACGATTAACCGTTATTGCGCGTCGTCTGCAGAATCCGTCGCCGGAATTGCAGCTAAAATCCTCGCAGGCCAAATCGAAATCGGTGTAGCCGGTGGAGTAGAGTCGATTAGTTCGGTTCGCGCGCTTTTTTCTGCCGAAGCGACTGACTTTTTTTCGGATATTGCGAAATTAAAAACGACGGGCCAGAAGCTGAATCACCTTTCGAAATTTAAGGCAGGCTATCTCGCTCCCCATGCTCCAGGTATTACAGAACCAACGACTGGGCTTTCGATGGGCCAGAGTGCGGACCTCATGGCGCGCCTTTTTAGTGTGACCCGAAAAGAACAGGATGAATACGCGGTAGCATCTCACCATAAAGCGGCTAAAGCCTGGGAATCCGGCTTTTTTAATTCACACGTCGTCGGAGTACCGACGAAAGACGGAACCATTATTGAACGTGATACCGATGTTCGCGCAGATACTTCGGTCGAAAAAATTTCTGGTCTTCGTCCTGTGTTTTTAAAGGATGGGACGATCACTGCCGGGAACGCTTCTCCTCTCACCGATGGGGCATCCGCGGTTATGCTCATGCGGGAATCGAAAGCGAAGGAACTAGGACTTAAGCCGATCGCTGCGATACGCGCTGTGGCTGCTGCGGGAGTAGATATTCAGAAGGAACCCCTCCTGATCGGACCTGTTTACGCGATCCCTCGCCTCTTAAAGATGGCTGGAATTTCGTGGAATGACCTCGATCTGATCGAGATCCACGAAGCATTCGCAGGTCAGGTGCTTGCGACTTTCCGAGCGATCGAGAGTGATACGTTTGCGAAAGAAAAACTCGGGCTTGGCGGAAAAATCGGTTCCATCGATATGTCGAAGGTGAATCCTCACGGGGGATCGATCCCTATCGGTCACCCATTCGGAGCGACCGGAACTCGTATGGTTCTTCAAGCCGCTCACGGCCTAAAGAAACTGAATAAGAGACTCGCTCTTATTTCGATCTGTGCTGCTGGTGGTTTAGGCGCAGTGATGATCGTCGAAGCGGTTTAATTTCTATTACTGGCAAGTTCCAGGAATATTAATGATGTCGTTAATCACGAGGCCGCCGGCTGCGAGTTTATTCGTATCGACGAACTGACCGCCGCCGAGTGTAGCCATACCCTGAAGGTTCGAAATCGAAGTCGTATCCGTCGCTGGACCGAAATAAACGGTCGAGAGCGATAAACCTGCGCTCGCGCCTGATGCGACACTCTTAAGTGAGTTAACCAGGGAGTTTAGGTTGGTCGTCACCGGACTTGCGATGTCGGTAGGTTGGCCATCGGACATGAAGACTACGACGTAATCTTGTTTTGCTCCTGTAGCGATATCAGCCTTGATCGTTCCTTCGATGGAATTAAAAGCAGCCTTATAGGGAGTGTTCCCATTCGGAGGAACCGCATCGTAAGCAGTGAGTGCGGTCGTGAGTTGTGCTGAGTTTCCAATCGCATTGGATGCTAGGCCATTTTCGAACCTTGCATCTAACATATTAAACATCGAAGCAGTGGTGCCCATGAAATAACCTAAGTAATAGGTGAGGTTCGATTTTCCACCGTAGTCGGCGTTAAATTTTTGGATCGTCTGAACACGAATCGCCTGCGATGGATCGGTTTGGTTAGTAGAGCCCGAGTTATCGAGCATGAAAAGGATACGAATGTCCTTGTTTGAACTCCCGATCGTTATTTTACAGGTTGGAGTTGGAGTAGGGTTCGACTGAGCTAAGCTCGATGCTTTAGAGGGCGTAAACCCAGTTTCGTTACACCCAGAAAGCGCGATTAAGACTAATAGAGACAACCGTTTCATAAATACTCCCCTGCTTAGACGTTCACCCTACTCCTTATATAAGCAAAAACAGGCCCGTTATTATGGGTTGAAATCATTAGGTTTTCTTTAAAGGTAGCGTCGAACTTGTTTACAAATTTCCCAATAATGTCAGTGAGATAGGGTGTTTTTTCCGACACACCCCCTTTTCCTGGGGAGAGATTCGAGCGAAAGAAAATACGTATTGCCTCATTAGAAAGTGACACCGAGACGCAAGGCCCCATAATCAGGCAGCTTTCTTCCCAGCTTTCGATTCTTTCATCAGATTAAAGAACCGACCCAGCATGTGCTCGAGTCCCCGTTTTAATTCAAAGGGATTCA
>JBGSHQ010000002.1:0-5781 GCA_041752095.1 Bdellovibrionia bacterium | reverse complement strand
TTCAATCTGCCGTATCTAACCTCGGAGTAAATGGAAGCGGAACCGAAAAAACTTTCGAACCGATTCTAAATGCTTTAAAGAAATATCCAGAATTTTTACGTGGCGGAACACCATTAGTAACACCACTCGCAGTCATCATTATTACAGACGCGAAGGAACAGAGTGAGATCTCTGCGGCAAAGTTTATTGTTGATTTTAAAGCCATAATTGGAAAAAAAAGACCCTTCTTCGTCTATCCTGTCCTCGCTGCGTCTGACCTCTCTCCTACGGGAAAATGCGAACCAGACGCGATTGAATACAATTATAAGAACAGTCCTTATGAGGATTTTGCACTTCAGGCTAAAGACAGTAAGGCATTCTCGCTTTGCGCTCCTGACTTCGGTAAAAATCTCTCCACAATAGCACAGAAGATTGTAAATCTTATTTCAAAACCCGAAATTCGGTTAAAGTCCTGGCCGCTACCTGAGACCATCAGTATCTCCCTAAATGGGGTCCCCTTACAGGGAGGGCGCCAGGAAGACGGCGCACTCTGGTACTATGACCCGAATCGAAATGTAATCCGTTTTTATCGGCTCGACTTCATTAAAAGCGAAGATGATGTAATCGATTTTAATTATATTGAAGATAATGGTGTCCACGTTCCCCATCCTTCGAGTTGATAACTAGTCCCCCTTGCCTTTACCTCTGGTAAGGAACTACTATCGAACAGATGTCCTACCCCCACCTAAGAAATCGTGCTCCACTCATTATTATACTGGTAGTCGTTTTTGTGGGTGCGGTAGTTGCACTCCTTTCCTGGAAGAAAACGCGAGATCTTCCGACCACGACTCTCACGCGCGGGGACTTAGTCGAAGCCGTCTATGGACTCGGCACTGTAACGGCTAATCAATCCTACCAACTTAAAATTGGCGTAACGACGGCCGTCCAGAAGCTCTATGTTACCGAAGGACAGTCCGTCGAAGCGGGCGCCCAGCTGATAAAACTCGATGAAGGGAATACTCCCTTTCGAGCGCCGTTTGCGGGAACCGTGACTTCACTTCCTTATAAAATCCGAGAAACCGTTTATCCCCAATCACCGATTCTCACTCTCATGAATTTAAAAGACCGAACAGTCGTGATTAACCTCGAACAGGAAAGTGCACTGCGCGTTCGAGCCGGCCAACCCGCACGCATGAGTTTTGAGTCGATTCGCGGTAAAAATTTCACGGGCGTCGTTCGCTCCCTCTACCCGAGTGAAAACCAGTTCATCGTCAGGATCGACATCCCAAATCTCCCAGAAGAAATCCTTCCCGGAATGACTGGAGATGTAGCGATTGAGGTTGCGACTCGTCACGATGCCCTACTCGTTCCCATTCGCTCCGTTCAGTCAGGACGAGTACTCATGCGCGTCAGCGGGAAAATGAAAAAAGTTCCAATCACCATCGGTGCGGTCGACGGCCACTGGGGCGAAGTACTCGGGAGCGAATTTAAAGTCGGCGACGAAATCGTCCTTCCGAAGGAGTAACCCATGTGGTTTCTGGCCCTTCGCCAACTTACAGCCCGAAAAAAGCAGACTCTTCTAGTGACCGGCGGAATTCTGCTTGGAACTGCCGCCTATATTGCGTTCTCCGGAATCATGCTCGGCTTTCAGAGCTATATGATGGAAAGGCTTGTGAGTGGTGGCGGCCATATCCGAATTACGGCCAGGGAAAAAGCAATTACACGCGAAGAGGTTCAACCCTCCCTCTATGAAGAGGGTGCACTCGTATCCTGGTTTAAGGTACCTTCAGGGCGTCGCGACTCAGCTCGAATCGATCACCCAGCCGGATGGTTCGATCGACTCGAAAAGGATACCCGTGTCGCGGGTTATTCACCTCTTCTCGTCGTTCAGGGGCTGGCTAAACGGGGTCCCGTTTCTGTTGCTGTGAACATCGTTGGGATCGAACCGCATCGCCAAGCTAACGTCACGAACATTAATAGCTACATTAAAAATGGGACCATAGAAGATATTGGTCATTCTGGAAACAGAATCATCGCTGGCTCTGGGCTCGTGAATAAACTGGGAGCCTCTCTCGGTGAAACGATAACTCTATCCACAGCCGGTGGAAAACCTCTCGCTTTTCGTGTGGTGAACTCATTCCAAATTGGCGTTCCGCAAACAGACGATGTGATGGTCTATGGTTCGCTTTCCGACGTACAAAAACTAAACGGTACTGCGAGCCAAATCTCGGAAATTTTAATCCGTCTCGTGGATGTTGATCTTTCAGAATCCCTCGCGCGAGAGTTTGGTTCCCTCTCCCCTGACCGAGTCGAAAGCTGGGAGGAAGCAAACCAAGGAATACTTTCCGTGTTTAAAATGCAGGACATGATCCGAAACCTCATGAGCATCTGCATTCTCCTCGTAGCGGGCTTCGGTATTTATAACGTTTTAAATATGATCGTGACCCAGAAAAGGAAGGAAATCGGGATCCTTCGCTCGATGGGTTACACGGGCGCTGAAGTTTCTCACCTCTTTTTAATTCAAGGTCTGCTTTTTGGTTTAGCGGGCGGATCACTCGGGCTCGTTTTCGGAAATCTCGTTTGTCATTATATGGGAACCCTTCACATTGGTGTCCCCGGCTCGGCCGAATACCGAAACATGATGGTTTCCTACGACTGGCAGATCTACTTTAAGGCTTTCATGCTCTCAGTCTCTGCTTCCATTCTTGCGGGCTGGATTCCCGCCCATGCGGCTGGAAAAATGAATCCAATCGATATCATCCGAACGGAAGGGAGTTAACGAGATGAGCATCGAAGTAAGCGGTTTAAAAAAATCATTCGGTACGCCTCCTCAGGAAGTTCTAAAAGGAATCGATTTTAAAATCCCTGACGGAGAATTCGTCTCGATTACTGGTCGCTCTGGCTGCGGTAAAAGCACCCTGCTTTATATCCTAAGCTCCCTCGACTTCCAAACCTCAGGGAGTGTGATCATCGATGGAACAGAACTGAGCAAATTAAGCGATCCCGATCTCCATCACTTCAGAAATGAAAAAATGGGATTCGTTTTCCAGTTTCATTATCTCCTCCCCGAACTCACTGCCCTCGAAAACGTACTCATGCCAGCAAGAAGAACCCAGGCGCATATAAAACGAACAACTCGCGCAAAGGAAATTCTAAAACAATTTGGATTAGAAAATAAATTCGATGCACTCCCGGCGACGCTTTCTGGCGGAGAACGCCAGCGTGTTGCGATTGCGCGTGCTCTTATTATGGACCCGAAATATATTTTCGCGGACGAACCGACAGGAAACTTAGACTCCGCGAATGGTGATATCGTATTAAAACTTCTCGAAGATATTTCGAAATCGACTGGGGCTACTGTGCTATTCGTTACCCATGATCCTGATTACGCCGCACGTGCTGATCGTCAAATTCGAATGATCGATGGTAGACTCAGTGATTGAACGATTACAGCCATACTTAAAATCTGCTCTTCTACTTGCTCTCATTTATGGAGCGAGTTTATTAGCACCCTCTCACCCGCTCGATCCCTGGGGTCTGCTTAATCCGAAAAAAGTACTCCATCTCGTTCTGGCACTTTCACTGATCCAAGTCCTCGGCGATGTGTTTTTGCGTATACTCGGAGCTCGAGCAGGGGCCCTGGCCCTGGGCTTTTTCGGTGGACTCATTTCGAGTACGGCACTCACCGCATCACTCGCGAGAGAGAGTAAAAAAATATCAGATGATAAGGAAAAAGCAGCTTCTCTAGCCTATCTCAGCGCTACGGCCGCTATGATTCTAGAAGCGGCCGTTTTATTCACTACGGGCACTTCTGAAGTTCATTTACGAATTTTAATATTTTTTATTGCGCCTCTCGCCACAGTCCTTTTGCTTATTTTAATTTCTTATCACCGAACTCCGCCCAGTTCGCAAATTGCCCCCCCACATGACCGAATTAAATTGGGGATGATTCTAAATCTCGCAAGTTTCATTGTCGTAGCACTAGGTCTTTCTAAGCTCCTTCAGATCTATTTCGGCGTCCATGCCCTCCTACCACTCACCTATATCGTCTCCCTTTTTGAAATTCATGGATCCGTGATTGCTAACGTTCAGCTTCATAATGCTGAAGTGGTGAGTCTTGAAATGCTCGGTGATCTATTCACCCTTTCATTACTCGCATCTTATACCTCTAAATTTTTTCTTGTATTCACCCTGGGTAGCTCGAAACTGAAACGCAGAATTCTCATTTGGAGTCTACTCATCGTAGCGGCGACATTAATTTCGTGGGCTGGGCTTCGACTCGTTAAGTAAGACTAAATTCCTCATCTTGCTTCGGGATCGCCGTACTCCAGCGGTAAGTATCCTGAATCCGAACCCGGAGCGCATCCGAAGCCTGAGCTTCACCGTGCACGATAAACGTTTTCTTCGGTGGAATCGTGATATTCGAAAGCCAGGAAAGCATCTCGCGTTGGTCCGCGTGAGCGGAGAGTGAGGAAATTTCCTCAATGTGAGCACGAACGGGTACGTACTGCCCGTAAATTTTTAATTCAGTGATCCCCGAGTGAAGTAAACTTCCTCGAGTGCCCGCAGCCTGAAATCCAACGATGAGTACCGTATTTCTTTCATCGGGAAGCCGTTTTAATAGGTGCGATAAAATCCTTCCACCCGTAAGCATTCCACTTCCTGCGATGACAATCGCAGGGTCTTTTCTGCGAAGAAGCTCTTCCGACTGTTGCTGACTTTTTACCATTGTCACGTTTCTGTAAAAATCAGTCATCTCTTCTTTAGTAAGCCGATGCCACTCGGGATAACTCTCGAAAATATCCGTCGCCGTCATACCCATCGGACTATCGATAAAGATCGGAACATCATGGATCTGGCTTACGGATTTTAATTTCGAAAGAAGAAAAAGGACATCCTGAGTTCTTCCCACCGCGAACGACGGAATTAGAAGCTGACCTTTCCTCTCGAACGTATCATTCACTACTTTTGCTAAACTTTTTAATGGCGAAAGTGGAGAATGTAACCGATCTCCATAAGTCGATTCGACGACGAGATAGTCGGTTTCTGTGATTGTAGCTGAAGGGCAAAGTGTTAATGGTTCGGACCTTCCGAGATCACCCGTAAATGAAATTTTAAAATCTGGGGTTTTAATTTCGACGAGCGATGAGCCCAGAATGTGCCCGCTATTCTTAAATCGAAATTGAATTCCATCCCCTAAATCATTCCATTCATCTTGGGGTAGCTGGGCGAAGGATTTTAAAGCCCGCGTGGCATCCTCGACACCATAAAGTGGCTTCGCGGGATGGTGCTTACTAAATCCTTCTGCATTCGCGCGTGCAGCGTCCTCTTCTTGGATTTTTCCGCTATCCATTAAGATCACTCGCGCTAAATCACGTGTGGGTGGAGTGCAGTAGACTTTACCTTGAAAACCGTCCCTCACAAGGACTGGAACATAACCACAGTGATCGAGGTGGGCATGGGTGAGGATGATCGCATCGATTTCACTAGGCGCAACCGGAAAGGGAGCCCAGTTTTGGAGACGGAGTGACTTCAATCCCTGAAAGAGGCCACAGTCGACGAGAATCTTCATGCCCCCAAGAGTCAAAAGAAACTTTGATCCAGTAACCGTTCCGGCTCCACCGAGAAATTGAATCGCACTTTTCATACTCTTTCTTTTGCTCCGATTCTTATTATATCATCGAACTATGAAAATGATTCGAAAACATGTTCGAGGAATACTATCGCCCGATGCTCTCTGGAGACGTGCGTCTAATCTTCTAAAAAATCCACTCTTCTGGATCATTTCGTTTTGGGGTAACG
>JBGSHQ010000001.1:0-5534 GCA_041752095.1 Bdellovibrionia bacterium | reverse complement strand
GACTGAAAAAAAAGATCCTAAGAATTCACTGCCCTGAGCAACGTGGACGATGGTTTGGAGTGAAATCGGATGAAAAAGAAAAGCAATGAGGCCCAGGCGAGCTGGGATCATCATCGGTTCTGGCATCCGCGGGATAAGTCGCCAGTTAATAATGGCGCCTGTACTGATGTGGATAGCTAAACTGACGAAAGTTGCTGCTGGAAGTGATGCGTTTGTAATCGCGCCTATGATGTAGAGTAGGTAGGAGTGAAGGGGGCGGGCCATCGTATCAATAAACAGAAATTTATGCTGTAGGATCGATAGAAAGCGAGAGTCATCAATCAGCATCTTATAAGGATAGAGGATCCAGAAGATCAGTAGTAAAAGTGAAGCGGCACCGAATAAACTTTTATCCGGTCGAGCTAAACGATTCATCATGTTTTAAATACCAAGATCAGCCCGGATGCGATCTGCTGCAGGTTTCCAGGTTATTCTTCGAAGTTGGTCAAGACCGTAAATTTCGGCTTCCCTGCGATCTTCAGCTGAACAGTTCTCACAGCGGTAAGCGATATTCAGTAGCAGAATTGTCGCGCTTCCATAGGATCCAAACTCTTCTAGGTCGCATGCAGGCTCGCCTGCGAGAGTTGCTCCCGTCCAAATGCTCTTCACGGGATGACCGTTTTCGTCTTTGAATTTCGTTGGACACTTCGCATGGGGCCAGAATCCGTTCATCCATTCGGTATGCCGCGCTTCATGGAAGAGAACCATGATTCGTGCAACGGATGGGTGGTTAAACCGTGTGTAATTCGGGCTAAGGAAAATAAAATTATCCCAAGCAGAGAGAACGCATGCGACCGCATTATCGTTCGTACAAAGATTCTGTCCCACGTCGTGAACGCGCGAAAAAAACCAACGGCGAGAAGTAGGCGGGTTCATCGCACCGAAAATCTGGCGATAGAGTGGCGAAGGGTTCGAACTCTTCATTGAAAAAAAACGCTCTAAATCGCTTTCGAGTTGAATCCGAGTTCTCTCTGGGACTTCGTCCATATAACGGAGGGGGATGTTAGCCTTCGCGTGGAAGCTGAGTGTAAGACTCGTGAGGGCGAATAAAAACTTCGATAGAGAATTCATGTGCGCATTATATACATCATATAAATATAAAAAGCCTCCGTGGAAATTCCACGGAGGCTTTTAAATTGATGCTTTAAATTTAAAACGTCTGAAGCGATTACTTCGACTTAGAAGTCGACTTCTTCGCAGACTTAGCGGCTTTACGTGCGATGACGTAAGCGGCAACGTTTTCGAGAGTCACAGTATGGGTCCGGACTTGTGCACCGTCGGCTGCAGTCGTGAAAGCGACTGGGTCGATTTGGTAAGCGCAAGAGTGTCGGCGCATATTGCGACGGCTTCGGCTGATTTTTTTCTTAGGAACTGCCATGGTTTTTTACCTATTTCTTTCTCTAAAGAGTGATTACCAGGACGCTTTCGTCACGCCTGGGATCATGCCGGTGAGTGCAAGTTCACGGAATTTAATACGGCAAAGACCGAATTTCCGGAGGTAAGCACGCGGACGACCTGTGAGGGCGCAGCGATTGCGATAACGGACTCGGGATGAGCTACGAGGAAGCTTTTGGAGCTTCTTTTGTGCCGCTTGACGATCTTCTTCCGAAGCCGTCAGGCTATAAGCCGTTGCCTTGAGTTCCGCGCGAACCGTACGGTAGCGCTCGGAGAGCTCTTTCTTTCTATTGTTAACGTTTACTTTTGAGAGTGTTGCCATTCGTTTTTTTCCTTCGCCTTATTTTTTGCTGTATCGGCGGTTAAACTTCTCGATGCGGCCTGCAGTATCCATGATGCGCTCTTGGCCCGTGTAGAACGGGTGAGACTTCGAGGAAACTTCAACCTTGATCACTGGATATGTCTTTCCTTCGAATTCGATCGTTTCCGTCGGAATTCGGCAGGAGCGAGTGAGAAATGTAAATCCACTCGACATGTCCTTAATGACAATCTCTTTATATTCAGGATGAATCGTCTGTTTCATGATCGCATCCTTCCTTATCTCATCGCCGTGTGACGGTCAGAAACCGGCAGCAAGGCAAGTTGGCGAGCACGCTTAATTTCAGCCTGAAGAACGTTTTGTTGCTTCCGGTTTAAACGGTTAACACGTGAAGGAACAATCCGTCCGCCTTCAGAAACGAAAGGGCGTAGGGTTTCGATGTCCTTATAATCGATGATGAGGTCGAGAGCTGGGCGTTCACGACGGCGCCAAGAGCCGCCACCTTTATCATCACGATCGCCACCGCGGTCGCCGCGATCACCACGGTCTCCACGATCGCCTCTGTCACCACGATCACCGCGATCGCTACGTCCAGCGCCGTATTCAGCGCGAGGAGCTCCGGCTTTTTTCGCGCCGGAATCATCTTTAGTCGTTAATTTTCCAATTTTTTCCATGATACTGACCTCTATTTTTTCAGCGCTTTAATAAGCTGTTTTTTCACATGAAGAAGTTTATCCGACAGGCCATCATCCTTTGAGAGGAGGAGAGCGCGGGAGAAACCACCTTGTTTGTCGATTGTTTTAATCGCGTGTGTGGAAAAACGAGCCGAGATGGTTTGACCAAGTTCTGGAATAACGTATTTTTTACGTTTCAGATTTGGCAGCCAGCGCGTGCGGGTTTTAATGTTCGAATGGGAGACGAGGTTACCCGTCGTCGGCCCTTTTCCAGTCATTTCGCAGTGACGTGACATGACTCAGGCTCCTTACTTCGCAGCTGTTTTTGCAACAGCTTTGGTTTCTTTGATTTCCGTACCGCTATTTTTAGCGATGCGGACCCATCCATCTTTCGTCGACTTTTTACCGACGCGCGTAGGCTTGCCGGACTTTGGGTCAACCAGCATCACATTCGATGCGTGGATTGGGAGTTGCTTGGAGAGGATTCCACCTTGTGGATTCGCTTGGGTGGCTTTGCTGTGTTTCTTCACAACATTTACGCCTTCGACAATCACTTTATTGTCTTTCAAAACTACTTCCGTAATTTTGCCCTGCTTGCCTTTATCTTTGCCGGCGATCACTGCAACGAGATCACCCTTTTTTAACTTCATTTTCTTCAACATGATTTACTCACTTTTATCTCTTTACCGAAGCTTTCCAGCGCTCATGTTTCCACAAGCCCGGCACACAAAGGTATTCATACGGTTACTAAAGGAACTTAAGCTTCTAACGCAAACACTAGGAAACCTAAAGAGGAAAGGTGGAGCGAAAGTGAGCCTTTGGGGCTAATTTGATGCTGCACCCAGTCATGAATCGTCAACTCTTTGGCCGGTTTTGCCTAAAATCTGCACAATTCTAAATCCCTGTAAAAGTTTCGACCCATGTGTCCGATGAGACTTTGAAGGGAAGCGAACCTATACCTATGTCCTCTGCTTTAAAGGCCTCACGGCCGGACACTCTCGAGAACTCGGACCTCAGCATTAAGACTGCTGCTGAGTACTCTGATCTATTGGCGAAGCTTCAGGATATGCCGACCCTTCCGGTGATCGCAATGAAGGTGAATGAACTCATTGCTGATCCGAATGCCACAAGCCAAGACATCGCGATGATTCTTAAACAGGATCAGGTGCTTACCGCAAAAATTTTACGTCTGGTGAATAGCTCCTACTACGCCGTACCCGGTGGGGTTTCTGATGTTCAGAAGGCGCTCGCATTCCTAGGATTTAATACCGTCGCGCAGCTCGTTTTATCCCTTTCTGTTTTTTCGATGTTTTCAAAATTTGGTGATGAGTCGCTCACGATGAAAGACTTTTGGATGCACGCACTTGCAGTAGCGGTGTGCAGTGAGGAAATTGCAAAACGCTGGAAGCTCGTTAAACCCGAGGAAGCGTTTACCTGCGGACTTCTCCACGACATTGGAAAGCTCGTGATTTACGAGGTCGATCGAGAACGTCTTTCTTTCATTTTAAAGAAGGCCCGCGAGTCGAAAAAGGGTTTCATCGATGTCGAGCGTGAGAATGATTTACTGAACCACGCGTACATTGGTGAAATGATGGCTACTCGGTGGGGACTTCCTCAGGTCGTTCGTCAAGCCATTCGTTACCATCATACCGATGTTTCGAAGATGGCATCGATCCTTGCTTCGGCTAAAAAAGTAATCCAGGTCGTCCGTCTCGCGAACACTGTGGTTGTGAAGTGTGGATACGGAAAATCAGGTGACTACTCGAAGGGAACCATCGTTGCTGAGATGTTAGAGGACCTCGGGCTTAAGATCGATGATTTAACGACGATTGAAAAAGATCTCGCGAAAGCGATGGAGAAAGCGGGGGCATTTCTAAATGCAAACTCGTAAAAAACTCCCGCTCACTTTGGTGTCCAGTCGGCCCTCGGACTCAGAAAAATTTAAAGCCGTGTTTGAGTGCGTGTCGGATGCGCTTTTAACAGTGGACCGTGACGGAAATATCGAACTCGTAAATCCAGCAGCAGAGGAAATGACGGGGTATATGCGTGATGAGTTGGTGGGTCGCCCACTCACTTCACTTTCTCCTAAGGGTAAAACGCCTTCAAGAACGCGAGCACTCAGTGGCGACGAAATCGAAACTGAGGGGACTTATGAAGATATTGCGATTGAGCGTAAGGATGGATATCCGCGTGTCGTCGATCTTTCAGTAAGGGTGATGACTCGTTCTGATGGTCATCCCGATGTTTCTGTTCTTCTTTGTCGTGATGTGACTGAGAAAAAACGCATGGAGCGTGAGCTCATCACGAAACATGGTGAACTTCGAAATGCCTTCGTCGAGCTTGAGCGAATGAATTCGGCTTTAAAGGCAACCCAGGAAACCCTAGTTCAAGCCGGAAAAATGGCGGCTCTCGGAGAATTAGCAGCAGGAATTGCTCATGAACTCAATCAACCTCTTATGGCAATTCGCGGATATGCTCAGGAACTCGAGTATGGACTTGGGCCCGTTGTAAAAGGCACTGCGGTCGAGGGAGAAACATCGCTCGGTCTAAAGGAAATTATTTCTGCTTCGGATAAAATGGCGAAAATCATTTCGCACCTCCGAAATTTTACTCGGAAGTCGACTGAAGATTTTGCGGTGGTCGATGTCCGTGAGCCGATCGAAGAAGCCTTAAAGATGGTTTCACGTCAGCTCGCTTCACGAGGCGTGGAAGTCGCTCGAGAGTTTCCGAAATCGGGTGAACCGGTGAGTGTTTACGGAAACGCGCTTCAGCTTGAACAGGTGTTTATAAACCTGACTACAAACGCGCGCGATGCGATCGAAGCAACCGGGCGCGGGCGTGGAACGATTAAAATTTCTGCTGAAACGGTCGGAAAATTTATTGAAGTTCGTTTCAAAGATGATGGGGTCGGGATGAGTGAAAAGACGAAGGCAAAAGCTTTCAACCCTTTTTATACGACCAAAGAAGTAGGCAAGGGAATGGGTCTAGGACTCAGTCTCAGTTACGGCATTTTATCTAAAGTTCACGGCAGTATTCAGATTGAAAGTGAAGAAGGAAAGGGAACGGTCTTTACCGTCCGTATCCCAAAAGATTTTCGTGAGTTGGCT